>CAVLCF010000094.1:0-58272 GCA_963661735.1 bacterium
CCTTCTTGTATGCCCTCTGGCGTTTCTGGCCATTTCCCTTCCCGATACATTTCTACGCACATCCGCTTGTACTCATAGCTGTATTTCATATAGCAATACCCCCAATACCGGATGTCCAGTATTGGGGGTACATATCAGTTCCATATGTCGCTTGAATGCGGCGGCACATTTTCTGCAAGCATTTCTTCGGAATATGGGAAATTCTCAAGAATACGCTTGCTGTTGTAATAGAGAATACAGTGAAGCAGGACTGTTTCAAACATTTCCTTTGTCATGCAGGCATCTTTCCTGTAGTCATGTGCTCCACGCTCTTGAAAATCCGGCTCAATAACCCCCTTCCCCTTCAAATGTGGCTTGAACAGTCCTTGCAGCACATCAAAAAATTTCTCCACAGAGCCTTTTAATTCCGGCCTGTAGGCAGGAAGATTCACCACAGTAACGCCCAATTCCGCAATCTGCTCAAAGTTAGAGGACTTGTATTCCGCTCCCATATCCGTTACCAGTGTGGCGGGCAGCTGGCAGCAGGACCATTCCTCCCTGCTGATGGTGATACCGAATCGTCTGCACCATTCCTGCTTGTCCGCAATGATATTCAGCATAAGCCCTCTGAGGCTGTAAACACCACCTTCCCATGACAGGGAGTAGCCGCAGCACAGGCCGCTAAAGGCATCGACACAGGCTGTCAAAACGGGTCTGCCAATCAGATTATGGGCATCATCCACCAAGTAAATATCACAGATGGTAGAATCCAGCATCCCCACACCGATTGCCTGGGCAAACTGTTGTACTCCGTCTCCGGTCAATGGTCTACTGTTTCGCTGGTAGCTCTTCAAGCCGTTTCTGGATATGTAATAGGTCTGCATTTTGCGGGTTTTCCTATAGAAATAGCGGAACTGATTGAATGTGGGGTAGCCGGAAATCAGCGTACCGGCAGCATCCGTGTATTTCTCCCGCAGCATAAAAGCATAGGCCGTATTCAGGCTGTTCTTGTGCTGGGTGTAGAAGTACCTATTCAATGCCCACCGCATATTCTTTTCATCTTTGGTAATTGCCCTGCCATCCGCTGTTCTCTTAGGAGCCAACGCAGATAAGTCCTGAAAAGCCAAATACAAGCACAAATAGTTCCGTAGAGTCTGCGTGCTGATTCCTTTTTCTGCTGATATTGCCTTGATTGCATAGGTGCGCATTTTCTCGTCCTCCAGAAACGGCAGTACACCGGCCACCAGCGTAAACCGCTCATGAATCACTCGCTTTGCGGCGGGATCAAGGGATTCCAAATCGAATAGTTCTATGTCTGTAAGCTCCTGTAATTCCGCTTCCGTGCAAGGCGCAGAGCTTTCCAGTGTAATCCATTGCGGCATTGTCCGTTTCAAGCAGTCAATGGCAAGCACCGAGTCGTTATGAACAGCCAGTACACGAAACACAGAGCCGTCTTTACTAAACAGGTCATTCTTTTGCATTGACAACAATCCCCCAATCTGTCACACCATGCCGAAGCCAATATTCCCGGGAAGCATCCAGGAGCTTAACCGTCATTGGTTTTGTCAAATGATCTCTCTGCACACACTCCCGAACCAGTAATTCCCCGTCTGATTTCGTGCAAACAAAGTCCGTTGTATACGCCCCTATCTCCAATTCTCCCAAAAACACATTGCATTTCACCGCTGAAATCTCTTTTTGGGCATCCAGAACGTCCGCATAAGCAGACTGGATTGGGTCATACAGCTTACACACCGAATCGCATTTGCACAAAACGCGTTTCTCACACCGCCCCTTATAGCTTTTCTTCCGCATAAGTGCCACTTCCTTTACCATTGTGATTTATCAAAATGAATCCCCAAAAACTCCCCAAAAATCTCCCAGAAATTTCCCAAAAACGAATTTGCCTCCCTTCATGTGTTCTCAAATTAGGAGAAATAATTTTGGATTTTCGGAATTTAATTAAAAACAAATCATTAAATTGCAAAAAATATTTGGAAATTCATTTTCCCAAAAAAGTGGTTTTCGATTTTCTCTATGTCATAGGGCAAAGGTGTTTATTCTCGTTTCACTTTCCGGCGCTTCCCCGCTCCGCAAGGCCGTTTCCTGCAATAAAACTTTGGTTTTATCGTCAAAATAGCGGAATTTTTCAGAATCCAGGCATAAAAAAATAGGCCTCAAGCCATTGGCTCAAGGTCTATTCGGGATATTTAGTTTGCCCTTTTCAGTCTAAAGGGGATTGCCCCGCAACAAATTTTTTATTCCCACTCGCCCTCTGCAAAATCATCTTAAACAAGTTTGATTAGACGATTTGGCAGGGGCTATCTACATTATTTGAATTATCGGATACACATCGGCTATCCGATTTTTTGTTGCCATGGTGTTGCCACGAAATACAAGGACTATGAGAGATTTCATGTCACTCCCATCATCATTTTATAATGAGATTCGTGTCCCATTTTGATAAATACTGCTTTGAATATTTCCTTATAACGGTCTATCGAATCTGTATAACTATCAATATACAAATCATCAGGGATTGTATGCGATCCGTCATTTATCCAGCTCAGCAAAGAACGGCAGATCATCTTTTCTTCTATTGTAGAGAAAGAGTCCACAATTGTGTCATCCTTTGTTTTTCCGAGAATACTGAAGTAGTTTTCCAAAATTCTTCGCATGATATTTTGCGTCGTAATAAGCGAAGCATTCGTGTTACTTTTTAGTTCTTCCCACAACAGCTCATATGATGTTTTAATTGGATTGGTTCTTTCATATGCTCTGATAGAGGATATATTGTTGTCCTTGCTAATAATCCAGAAATGAATATCATTGCAAACTTCAGTTCTGCGGTCAATAAAAGCGGTTTCCTTGTGAAAAAACACATTGTGAGTGAGAACAAAAATCTGTTCTACGTCAGAATTGCCATCACGGACATCTTTTATTAAACCTTTAACCGTAGAGCTTACTATGTATAAAACCGTACTGTCAAGACTACAGATTGGATCATCCAATACCAAAACCTTACGATTAGAAACTTTGGACACGTCAACGGAGCCTTTGGCAAATTGCAAGAAATACAGGAATGATATAAATGTTTCTTCTCCTTCGCTCAATGTGTTGGTAGCAAGAGAGCCGTCCATTCGCTGTATTTGATAGGCATTTGGCTGAACTGGAGAAGGTGCTATCTGGAAGTTGGTAAAACCGTAGCTTTTCAGAGAACGATTGATCTCATCAACAGTCGGCTGAATGCTCGTTATGTTCTTGCCAGCATCAACTATTTTTTCATCCAGCTCATCCAATTGCTGCTTGCAAATATCGATTCCTTTTTGAATGCCTTTTTTAGCTTTGGTGAAAGTTTCAATATCATTCAAATATCCAGCAATTAGCGCCTCGTTTTCATCCATTAAAAAAGCCCAAATATCAGCTACAAGAGCGTTCTTCTCAGCCGTATAGTTATCAACCATTTCATTATGTTTGGTAATAGCTGCATTTCCGTCGATTACTAATTGTGTTATTGAACTTGTCATTACTGCGGTTTCTGTTAGCGTAATGATTCTGCCAGGCTCTTTTTCTTTAATAAGCATTTCAGCTTTATTCTTAGAAAAATATCCATTAAGCAGGTCTAGCAATCCATTAAGTTTATTTGTGTCAATCCCGGCAACAGGGTAAGTCCCAAGGCTTGTCCGAAGTGTGTTTATGCGTCTCAACAATTCATCAGCATATACGCTATACTGACTAATAAACTGTTTTATTTGGTTGACATCCTGCTCGTATTCTCCGCTAAAGAAAGCATCAAGTTGCTGTTTCAGTTCCCCTGTAATTGTGGGTTGCTGACAGAACGGGCAAATCCCGCCCTCTCTCAAATGCTTTCTTCCTTGGTTTACCCAGTCTGCATTGTCCAAAACATCTATAAGCCGTCCGATAGGAAGATCTTTATTGCCAACAATTACTTTTCTCCAAATCGTTGAAGTTTCAATTTCAGCAAGCCGTTCAACGGCATCGTCAATGGAAAACGAGATAATTGCACATTTTTCCGGCTTTTGTGCAAACAAAGTCTTAGCCCGTAAAAGCAGGCTATCTCTTGTTTCGCAAGAAGTATGCGAGATTGCATACCGTCTGAGCACTTCGTCTCGGAAGCGTTCTTTATTGTTCCTGAAACCGCTGAAAGCCTCTTGAAAATCTGCTTCATTGGGTTTTAATATCCGTTCCCATACAGTATCTCTAAATGAGGCTTTGAATTCGGATTCTTCTTGCCGCTTCTTTTTGAGGGTGTTACCCCGTGTTGTATAGTCTTCGTTCTGCTTTGTGCGTTGCTCTTTCATTTTTTCAAGAGCTTGTATATCTTCAATTGTTGCTTGACCAAGTGTAAAAACACCAGCAATGTTTTCTTTCAAATTTTTTACACGAAATTCACGATTATATACAACAACATCTGCTGCGATGTCATTTTCCCACTGAATTTCACACTCACTATATTGAGAATCAGCCGGATTGTGCAAGAAATTACTAATAGTGGATTTTCCACTGCCATTAGGACCATAAAAGAAATTGACCTTTTGGCAGTTTTCGATTGAAACGCCCACTGATGGATAAGTGGCGCAATCCTTAAGTTTAATTGATTTAATCACAGTGAGCACCTCCGTTCTAAATTCTGCAGCCGTAATTTATATAGGCTTGCGAGGATTCTTTCGAGTCATCCTACGGCTGTGCAATTTTTTCCAGACACTATGAAGCAAACTAATTTCTTGTGCGGATAATCCAAGCCCTTTCTGAAGCAAAATGGCATCTGTATACTCCAATATTTTATCAATTTCTCCATTTCGCTGCCAGCAATCAATCGCATGCAAGTCTAACTGACTCGCCATTAGCATAGGGATACGAATTCTACGGATTTCTCCTGGTTCAAAAGTGAGAACGCCTCCACCATAACTTCTTCCAAGCGTTTCGCTTAGTGCGAATGTATATGTGTTCAAAAAAGCCGCTGCAACCTGCTCTCCGTCGACGCCCTCTAAAAACCTTACTTTATGGAGTGTATCCGTGACAAGAGCTTTCTTGTTGTTTAAAATCATTCTCGGATACAAATGTGCCTGCCGAATTAAGAACGCATCGGCATACCAGGTCTGCGGTACATGATACCACTTGGGCCTAATACGACATTTGTAATTCTTATTGAATCCTCGTTTTTCACCCCATTGGATGTATGCTTTCTGCTCATCGGTTAACGTATCAAACTCTTCGTTCCCGGGAGCAAAGAAAAACACTTTTTTTCCTAATGCAATCAGAGTATTATAATCCTCATTCGTTAATTGCACGCCTTTTAACTGCTCGGAACGGCTAATAATAGGGATAACACTCTGCTGAAGATTGAATTCTTCTACCGTTGCCTGGTTCATGACAAAAAAGTCATTCTCGCCACTAACAAGGCCAACATTTACTTCAAACAAATCTGTTGAATTAGAAATCCTCGGATCACTATTAAGCCGTTTCAGCAAATCCAGTTCTTCGTTGGATAAATAGTATTTTACCCATTTGTCACGGCTATGATCTAGTTCCTTTAGCTCGGCATTCTCTAAACATGTTTGGCCCTGTGCAATCAAATCTGCCATGTCATCCAGTTCTACAACACGAATACCATGTTTATCGCAGCCTCTTTCACCCAGCAGAAGAACAACTTCCTGCTGTATATCATCAAAAACCAACCGCTTGAATGTAACAAGCGTTAGCTTGTCAAAAAATGTGCTGAGAAATTGCCTCGCTTCAGCAGCGTAATCCACTTGGAACAATTCGGCAGGAATGACCATCCCTACGCGACCATTTGGCTTTAATGCTTTACAAGAAAGCAGTAAGAATGGTAGCCAAATATTCGTTAGGCGATTGGGATGAAATCCATGATTATTCATCAAAGCGAACGCAACTTTACGATACTCCTCTGTAAAATGCTGATAGCGAATAAAAGGTGGATTGCCAACTATCACATCAAACTGAGTCTGACCTTCAATTTCTTCTTGGTAATATGTGAAGAAATCCTTGCATATCACTGTTGTACCATACTGTGCGGATTTTTCAGCCTCAATATCATCCAACTCAATCCCAAGCACATTGTTCCGAATTTGTTCATCTGTAGCGCCCAACTCTCTATAACGAGTAGTTATGGCACTCAAAAAACTACCATCGCCGCAGCTTGGCTCTAAAACAGAATCTGATGTTTTGCGGATAGCCCATTCTGCGATAAATTCAGAAATTTTGTCGGGGGTATAGTAGCCGCCTCTTAATTTGTTATATCCTTCAATTGGTTTCATACCTGTTCCTCAACTTCTTGAGATTCTACCTGATAAAGCTCATCGATTGCGCTATTTAATTCAGCATTGATTGACGTGATGGAGTGTTCCAAAACTGTACGACGAGCTGCATTAGGAGCAGAAGCTAATTGTTCCTTTAACCGCATAATATTTTGCACCATCTCAACAATCTGCTGATGCTTGGCGACTTCGGCTGGGTTTTCAAAATCAATCTTGTAAATAGGCAGGGTCGCAATAAACTGCTTTCCGTGAGAATAGTAATCCCCTCTAAAGGTGCTTGCTCTACTTTTCACAAGGAGTTCCATTAGCCAATGGTTCAAAATCGCCTGGATATAGAAAATAGATTCCTGAGAAGTAGCTTTCTTTTCTATACCATAGAAAGGACCATTTCCTCCACCAGTGAAGACAACCATATCATTATCATAGACATAATTTGAGTTTGTTGACAGCACAGGCCAAACGAGATGTTCTCCTGCAAGGAAACGTCTTAAAGATTGACTGCGTCCGAACGCAAACCAATTTTCAGTCGTGCGTCCAGACATATTGCGTTCATTCAGCTTATCTTTGAAGCGATTCAAATATGCTAACGCATGAGGGAAATTCTCTGCCATTTCTGCCAAACTATATAGAACCGGTCTTCCGTTTACCGCCTTGTACGGGAATATGATGTAGCTATTTGCTTCAATTTTCTCGTAACTGACAAGTTGTGTGTCATATATACTTTTACGCAGAATTCCTTTCTCTATCTGGAACTCACGACCCTGTCTATCGTACGAGTAAATGAAATTCTCGTCTTCACGATCAGCGTGAATGATATAGATTTGGTCAGCACTTGTTTGAACACCAACAAAAATGTCAACCAAAGTAGAAAGGGAAACGCAAGATTGCGAAATCTCTTCCAAATGTGCAACAATATTTTGAGGCAAGAACGACCACGGCTGACCACTGATATAAGCAGCCGGATAGGTCGAGCATTCTGTATCATGATTGAACAAGAACCGATTCCAATCCTGAACAAAGCCAATTTGGAATTCTTCATAGCCTTGCTTAGATAATACCAAAATGCAGGTATAAGTGCTTCTGCTTTCAAAAACTTGATGAGTTCCGAAATGCAGAATTTTCTTAACACTGGAATTGGAAGAAAGCAATTCTCTCAATTTAGCGCCTGACTTGATATTCATAAACTTGTGCGGGACGATATAACCCAGCATTCCGTCATCGTTTAACAGTGCAAGTCCTTTTTCAATAAATAGATAATACTTATCGAGTGTATCAGTTTGTGCGGTTACATAGGGAGAATGGCTGCTCTTATAAAAATCATACTCTTCTCTGGAATAGTGCACCATATTCTGCACACGAATATAGGGCGGATTACCGATAATCGCATCAAACTTTCGGTTGCAAAACTCAGCATTCCAATCGAACATCTTTAACTTGTTCATCAAGGAAACATTCTGATAAACAGATCAATCAAAACGTGCATAAGCCATATTCACAAGGCTGTTACCATTTTTGATGTTCTCGTCCAAATTAGGAAGGATGCGTTGATTAGTACGCTGATGAAAAGCTTCTGCCTCCTCCAAGGACGAATTTTCCAATGCCTTTAGCAGCAAGCTGAACTTTGATACTTCTACAGCGAGAGGGTCAATATCAACACCGAAGATGTTGTTTTTCAAAATGGAGCGTTTTTTCTCGTAAGAAAGTATATAGTTTGTACTGCCAGCCAGCTGATAAATATCGCCTCTTCGCTCAGCATTTTCTCTATCATGATTTCGATAATACTCAATATGATAGTTTACAATGTATTCAAATGCCGACAGCAAGAAGTTGCCAGACCCGCAGCAGATATCTGCAATGCGATACTGAGCCACTTCCTCAGGAGTTTTATTTTCATACAGAGGACGGAGCGTTTCTTCGATAATAATATCAGTGATGTTTTTGGGGGTATTGACTGCACCCTGGGAGTCAACTACTTCGGGCTTTTCTTGCGACTCAATATGTCCATCTTCTCGGATTGCAAGTGCCTCATCCAAGAACAGTTCATAAATCTGCCCAATAATATACGGGTCAATTACACTGAACTCATAGGAGTTATTGGGGTAATACAGGCTTTGAAAAATCTCGATAATAACTGCGTCAGACACAGTAAGGCGATCTTCTTCTAAGAGTTCGAATAATCCAGAATCATACTTCTGATCTGCCGCAGCGAACATTGACCTTAAATCTTGGTATGTCGTAATAGCCTTCAGCGACTCATAGTTCTCGAAACATCTATCCTCACAAATACGAAGAAAAATGGTTCTATTAAGCACGCGTTGAACAAAAATATTGAGTGTTTCTCCATCAACGTTTGGATTGTTGCGCAGAATATCCTCACCAAGCAGCATTCGCCATGCTCTAATCTGATCCAGAAAATACTGATCGAACGGTTCACGACGAAGAGCCCCCTGAATGTTACCAAAATGGCGTTCAAACTGTCCGGTCAAGGCTGCTTCTTTGGACAGCATGTTGTAAATTTCCTCAAAACGTTCCACATACTCGTCGAAGTGGTAGTGAGCAATCATTGCGACACCAATGTCATCGCCTTCTCTCGGACGAACAGAACAATCATAGATATATAGATCGGTGAAATTGGTCAACACTGAGACTTTTAAGTTTCCGCTCCATCCATATCTGCGCAACTGGAACGCCGGAGCTGCATCGATAGTAAGGTTTACCGCAGGTTTCTTTGTCTCAAGGAAATACAGGACTTCCGTACCTACCTTGAAAGAATAATCTGGTTTTTTGCTGCGATGGACGCCGTCTTCCTCTACAACTACGGTAGCCTCATGGGTAACTTCACGCAGGTGTTGTGGCAATCCACGTTCGTTATCTACATCCCATCCAAGAAGCTTGAAGAAGCGGTTTACAAAATCAACACGGACTTGAGTCTCGTTATAGGTTGCTCTCTGGAATTGCAGATAATTATTACTGTAAGTCTGAACAAGCTCGGTAACTTGTTCGATTAGCGTAGCCAGCATCTCTGGTGTCATTCCTGCAATCCCTCACTTTCTGGTAAAAAATCTACAATATCGCCTACATTACAATTGAGAGTGGCACAAATCTTCATAAGGCTTTCCATAGAAACAAATTCATTTCTACCCATCTTTGCAAGCACGTTGAAGCTAATGCCAGATGCGTCTTTGAGCTCCGTGCGGTTCATCTTTTTATCAATCAGCAGCTTCCAAAGCTTGTCATAAGAAATAGGCATTTTGATTCTCCGTTCAAAATCGGTTTGGATATATTATATCATAGAACAAACGAATTTACAAGATAATCTCACCAAAACATGAGGACTATTTTTGACAGAAAAAACAGGGGCAGGAATTTCACCTGCCCCATTGCTTAGGCGTAAATCAGTTCGGTATTCACCATTTCCATAGCCCTGTTGCGGATGTTGTTCATCCTGCCGACCCACGCCATCAGATCGGCAGCTTTCAATGTCTCCGTGACACCTTCCGCCTCGGCCATCTGCTTTACCAGCCGAGAGAACATCTCCTCCGCCTGACAGTCGATGTCGGCAAGATAGCCGTTCAATCTGCCGCTGGTGAGAAGGGTCGTATAGGTTGTCCGTCGGTGCTCCTTCAGATAACGCCGGTGACGCTGTCCCCACACGCCGATGGGCTGCTGCTCTTCTTCGAGCAGTTTCAAATCAGGGAGAAGATAATCCCCGACCTGCGTGTAAGTACCGCCCATTTCCTCAAAAATTGTTTTTGCCATTGCTTGTTCCTACCTTTCAAAGTTTATATTTTTGCGCCTTGTGCGCCGGGTTTGCTTTCGCTGCTGCTCCATATCTTTTGCCTGTGCAATCAGATTGTCGATCTGCTGGCTGCCAAGAACCTTCCGCAGGAAGCGGAAATCTTTCAGTTCGGAGCGCAGAACCTCATTTTCTCCTTTGAGGCGGTCATTGGCGGCGCTCAGATGCTCGTTTTCACGGTAGAGCCGACCGTTGGTGTTGTTCAGCCGGTGGTAGCTGTCCAGTGCCTGATAATAGTGATAGAACACCTCTCGGATAATCTCTTTTAGTTTCTTAATGAGTGGGTCAACAAAGCGCTGCTTATAGGTTTTAGCGGTCATTAGTGTGGGTGGATCGGGAAGCTGAAACTCTGCATCCGATTCCATTCGCTGCTCCAGCTTTTCAATAGACTGCGCTCCCTGATCGAAATTTGTGATCCGACTCTGCACCGTTTCCAGCTCGTCCAGCTTTTCGGCCAATGTGCTGTCCAGCGCAGCGATTTCCTTCTCCCGTTCCTGCTTTTTGTAATCCAGAACAGAGAGATGCTTGTCGTGCGTCCCTTTTTGCTCCCACTGAATGTCATACCGCTCCATCACGGCAGCCAACTTCTCCTTTTCGGACTGTACCCACTGCGACCATTCGGTAGCGCCCCGTGTGCCGCCCTTAAAGCCTTGTGCCGCCAGTGCCTGTTTCAGCGACACGCGGGTATCAAGGCCTCGCTTGCTCCCGGTAGTGAACGGTACAAAGTCAATGTGGATATGAGGTGTAGCTTCGTCCATATGGAGATGTGCCGAGAATACCCGGAGGTTGGGATTGCGCTCCTGAAAGCCCTGATAATACTCGTTCAGCACCGTTCGAGCCAATTCCGCATACTCGCCCGTGGCGCTCATATCCTCCTTGTTTCCGATTTGCAGAATGATCTCGTGGAATGGCTTCTCCTGATTGCCGGAGCGAATTTTCTCGTAGTAGTTTGAGATGCGTCTGTCTGCACGGGTTTGCTTCTTGTTGTAGCGTTTCAGAGCCTCATCGAAAAGCTGGTGGTATACCGTCTGGATGCGCTCGTTGCAGTAGTCGATGTTCAGATGGGTGCGACTTCCGTCTACATTTTCTGCTTTAAATTTGCGGCTGTTATGGTTGACAGAGCCTTTACCGACCTCGGCACTGATCGTTCTCTTCATAAAATCTCACTTCCTTTCACTCTCCGGCCGCAGCCGGGGTTCTGTTACTCTTGTCAAGAGTAACGCAAAAGCACTTTTGACAGCCTGCGGCCATCAAAAGATGCTGTTTGCGCTCTCCCGAGGGGGCTATGGGGCTTTGCCCCGGCAACTGCGGTTGCCTCCCCAGCAGGGTGCCCTTTGAAAAGGTCACCCTGCACCCCGCCGAAACTTCTGTGACGGTGTGTGACGATGGTGACGGTATTTTTGATACCGCCCCCGCTCATAGAAATATCGTCACACCGTCACATATCGTCACGACCGCTACACCGCTGCAAGCCTTACGGTGCGCTCGTTCCGATTACGGCTGCTTTCATATCGGATGCCGTACTCATTCAGCAGCCGTCCGGCGTTGACATTCAGCCGCCTTGTCAGGGCATTTGGCTTCATATCTACACCGAGAAGTGCCGCAAGCTCTGTGGGCGTTCCTGCCCACTCCTTACCGCCCGAAGAAAGGAAAACAGAAATCTGTTCCAGTAACGGCTCCGGCGGCTCTTTCCAAAGCTCCGTTTCCACACGCTCCAGCTCCCACGCAAGGGTTTCCTCGTTGCGGAAAAGGTGCAGCCGCTGATCCGGCTGGTCTCTGCCGGACACATCAAGGCAAGCGGCGTTGCCGGTGCGCTTTTCTTTGGTGAGCAGAAACGCTCCATCTGCCGCACCCAGCAGTCCGTTGGTGCCGGAGATCATATCAAACTTATCGTCTGACTGCTGCTTTCGGGTGTGATGGACAAGAAGCAGACAGATGCCATAGCTATCCGCCAGTGCCTTCAAGCGAGTGATAATCTGATAATCGTTGGCATAGCTGTAGTTGTCGCCGCCGACTTCCCGCACCTTTTGAAGCGTGTCGATAATGATTAGGGAAGTGTCCGGGTGCTCCCGCAGAAAATTGGTGAGCTGCTCGTCAAGACCGCTGCCAAGCTGACCGGCCGAAACAGAGAAGAATAGGCTCTCATTTTCTGCCGTGCCGAACATTCGATAGGAACGCTCCTGCAAGCGGCGGTAATCGTCCTCAAGGGCAAGATACAGTACCGTGCCTTTGCGGACGGGATAATTCCACAGTGGTGTGCCGGTGCTGATATGATAAGCAAGCTGGGTCATCAGAAAGCTCTTGCCCAGCTTTGGAGCGCCGACAAAAAGGTAAGTACCTCGATAAAGCAGGCCGTCCACAAGAGGCGGCTTGCTCTGGTACACATTGTCCAGCAGCTCAGACATTGACACGGTTTTCAGATAGGACGGGTCCATCATTCGCAGAATTTCTCTCTGCATTTCATCAACCCCCTTGAAATCCGAATCAAAATCGGTTAAACTATGGTCAGTACGATTTTGGGATGACTGCTCCGTATCTGCGCCAACAGATACAACGGGAGCGGTCATTTCTTTTTCGCTGGTCATTCAGATTCCTCCTTCATTCCGCCGAGAATATCGGCGATCATTTCAATCAAGTCAAGCAGCTCATCATTGGCTGTACTGCCAGTCTCAATGCGCTGCAACTCTGCAATCACTTCAGCAAGCTGGTTCCGCAGCGCCTTGAACACTCTGGGATTGCCCTGCACCACCACATCCTTGTGAGTGAGCCGCCGGGTGATATAGTCCTGTTTAGTCAGCCCGGAGAGCTGCACATAGCGTTCGATTTGGGCATCCTCCTCCGGTGATACCCGAAAGGCAACCGTTTTATTGCGCCAGCGATTATGCTCATCTCTGTTCTTTGATGACATCTTAAATACCCCTTTCCATATCTAACTTATCCGCCATTTCCACCTGCTTTGAGGGAAACAGATGTGCATAGTTGTAGGTGATGTCGATACTTTCGTGGCCTACCCGGTCGGCAATAGCAACCGCAGAAAAGCCTTGATCGATCAAAAGGCTGATGTGGCTATGTCGTAAATCGTGGATTCGGATGCGTTTTACGCCGGTTTCCTGACAGCCACGCTGCATTTCCCGATACAGATAGCTTTTCGTGACCGGGAACATCCGGTCATCCAGGCCAATGTCGTACTGCATCTTCAAATACTCCTGCATCTCATCTGCCAGAAAGCGTGGCATCGTAATTGTGCGATTACTCTTTTCTGTTTTGGGCGGCGTGATGATGTCTTTCCCACCGGTGTGCTGAAATGTCTTGTTGATCGTGACTGTGCGTTTATCAAAGTCAAAATCTGCCGGGGTCAGGGCCAGCAGTTCACCCTCACGGATGCCGCACCAGTAAAGCATCTCAAAAGCATAAAATGACAGCGGCTTGTCCATCATTGCGTCAATGAATTGCAGATACTCCTTCTTGGTCCAGAAAGCCATTTCACGATTTTTCTTTTTGCCCATACTCCCGGCTTTCTTGCAGGGATTTTCCTTCAGGTTGTAGTACCTGACGGCGTGATTGAAAATGGCACTGATCTGGTTCTGGATGCTTTTAAGATACACCGGTGAGTAGGGAGCCCCGTCCTTATCACGATAGTTGATTAGCTCATTCTGCCACCGAACGATTTGCTGTGGGGTGATGCTGCTCATTTTGAGCTTTCCAAAATAGGGGAGCAGCTTGGTGCGGATAATGTGTTCCTTGCTTTCCCAAGTGCTGTCCTTGATGCGGCTGCGCCGATCTTCCTCATAATGCTCCACAAAGCTCCGGAAGGTCATATCCAAATCGGAACCCAATTTGTTAAGTTGCTCCCGCTCCCAGCTTTGTGCCTCTCGTTTTGTCTGAAAGCCACGCTTCTGGGATTGCTTCCGTTCTCCGTTCCAATCCGTGTACCGATAAATGACCCGCCAAGTGTTGGTTTTCGGCTCCTTATAAACTGCCAATGCGATTACTCCTTCCTTTCTGCACCGTAACAGGTGCGCTCCATAAAATACCTTCTGTTCACTCGCCCTGAGATGGTCAAAATGCCTCTTTCTTTCAGTTCGGCATTTAACCTCTGGACAATTTTGTAGGCGTAAGATTTGGAAATGCCCAATTCCTGTGCCACTTCCTCTACTCTCATAAAGCTTGTGTTTTCCATTTCATCACCCCTTTCGTTTGCATATATTTTTCTTGTTTATTGTCGGAGAACTTTCTGGCCGCATTCCGATTTGCCCGAGCGGTTACGCCATTACCGTGACGCACGACGGATATTCCATTGTTTGCAAACAGCTTAACGCTATTTGCTATAGCTATTATACTAAGCATATTCCGTAAAGTCAATAGCATCAGAGAAAAAATATTAAACTTTTTTGCTTTTGCTATCTTGACGAGCACTAACGATATATGCTATACTGATTGCACAGTATCAAAACGAGGAGCGTAATCGCTATGGCAATCGGTGAGAGAATTCGATTCTTCCGCAATTTGCGGGGAATGACGCAAAAATACTTGGGGCAAGTGGTCGGCTTCCCGGAAAAGACTGCCGACATCCGTATGGCGCAGTACGAATCCGGCAGCAGAACGCCCAAGGCCGAGCTGACGGAGAGCCTTGCCGGTGCGCTGGGTGTGTCGCCGCTGGCGCTGTCCGTGCCGGACATTGACAGCTATCTTGGCTTGATGCACACCCTGTTTACCTTGGAGGATCGCTACGGCCTGACGGTGGAAACCGGCGAGAACGGCGTGTTTCTGCGTGTTGACCCTCGGAAGGGGAAGGACGCTGCCGAGCTTTCCGAAATGCTCACTGCGTGGGCGCAGCAGGCGGAAAAGCTCCGCAACGGCGAAATCAACCGGGAGGACTACGACAAGTGGCGTTATAACTACCCGAAATATGATGAAACTTCCGGCTATGTGAAAGTCTCGTCCCAGCAGCTCAGCGATGCAATGGTGGAGGCATTCAAGGACCAGCTGAAGGCTGACTAAAAAGCAAAAGAAAAAGCGCTATCTGACTTGGTCTCAAATCAGATAGCGCTTTTTCTTATCGCAATAATTCAAATAATGTTGCCATTTTGTTGCCACGGCGGGCACTCATGGCGAAAAAGCCTTGGTATGACTGGGCTTTTTCCGGGATGCAATCATTCCCACTCCACCGTAGCCGGCGGTTTGGACGTTACGTCGTACACCACTCTATTGATGTGCTTGACCTCATTGGTGATGCGGTTGGAGACGGTGGCGAGGATGTCGTAGGGGATCCTTGCCCAGTCGGCGGTCATGAAGTCGTCGGTGGTGACGGCGCGGATGGCCAGGAGGTGGTCGTAGGTGCGGTGGTCGCCCATGACGCCTACGGTGCTGACACCGGGGAGGACGCAGAAGAACTGGGCCATCTGGCGCTCATAGCCGTTCTTGGCCATTTCGTCCCGGAGGACCCAGTCGGCCTCCTGGAGAATCTTCACCTTCTCGGCAGTGATCTCGCCGATGATGCGCACACCCAGGCCGGGGCCGGGGAAGGGCTGACGCCAGACCAACTCGTGCGGAATGCCCAGCTGCTCGCCCACCCGGCGGACCTCGTCCTTGAAGAGGCTGGCCAGAGGCTCAATGATGTCCAGAAACTTCACGTCCTCGGGCATTTTCACCTTGTTGTGGTGGGTCTTGATCTTGTCGGCGTTGCCCTTGCCGGACTCGATGCAGTCGGGGTAAATGGTTCCCTGAGCAAAGAAAGCATCGTCGCCGCCCTGGCGGCGGACCTCGTCCCAGAATACCTTATAGAACTCGGTGCCGATGATCTTCCGCTTCTGCTCCGGGTCGGTGACACCCTTCAGGCATTCCAGGAAGTGCTCCTGGCAGTTCACCCGGACAAAGTGCATATCAAAGAGGCTGGTAAAGGTCTTCTCAACGAAGTCGCCCTCGTCCTTGCGCATGAGGCCCTGGTCCACAAAGACACAGGTCAGCCGGTCGCCCACGGCCCGGCTGATCAGGCCCGCGGCCACGGAGGAATCCACGCCGCCGGACAGGCCCAGAATGACCTTCTTATCGCCAATGCGCTCCCGCAGGGCCTTGACGGTGTCCTCAATGAAGGAATCCATCTGCCAGTCGCCGGTGCAACGGCAAATCTCATACAGGAAATTTTTCAGCATCTGGCTGCCGAACTGGCTATGGGTCACTTCGGGATGGGGCTGAATGGCATAAATCCGCTTGGCCGCGTTTTCCATGGCCGCCACGGGGCACTTGTCCGTGCGGGCCGTGACCTCAAAGCCCTCAGGCAGCCGGTCTACCCGGTCCGTATGGCTCATCCAGACAACACTCTGCTCCGGCACATCCTTGAAGAGCAGGGAGTCGCGCTTGGTAACGGTCATGTCGATCTTACCGTATTCGGAAGTCTCGGCGGTGATGACGCTGCCGCCGGCCATCCAGGCGGTAAGCTGGCAGCCATAGCAGATGCCAAGGATGGGAATGCCCAGCTCCAGCACCTTGGGGTCATAATGGGGTGAGGACATATCATAGACGCTGTTTGGGCCGCCGGTGAAGATGATGCCCTTGTAGCCCCGGGCCAGAATCTCCTGGGGAGTAATGGCATCGTACTGCTCGATCTCCGCGTAGACGTGGAGATCCCGGACTCTGCGGGCGATCAGCTGGTTATACTGGCCGCCGAAGTCCAATACAAGAATTTTCTCCAAATCGGGATACCTCCGTTACAAATTAATTTCCGCGGTTTCCCGCTTGACGTCGCCGATCAATGGCTCGATCTCCTTCAGGAACCGGTCCACCTGCTCGGGGCAACGGCCCACATAGAGCTTGGGATCCAGCAGGGCCTCAATTTCCTCGGGGGTCATGCCGAATTCCTTCCGGGCGGAGAGCAGCTCCAGCAGGTTGCAGCTCTCGCCGTTCTTCATGCGGGCGGTAGCCTCCATGGAGCAGGAGCGGATGATCTCGTGCAGCGCCTGCCGGTCGCCGCCCCGCTTGACGGCCTCCATCATCAGATTCTCGGAGGTCATGAAGGGCAGATACTCCCGAACCGTGCGCTCCACAATCTTTTCATTGACATGCAGCCCATCGGTAACGTTCTGGGCCAGCCGCAGGACGGCGTCGGCGCACAGGAAGCCCTCGGGGAGGGAAATGCGGCGGTTGGCGGAATCGTCCAGGGTCCGCTCCAGCCACTGGGTGGAGGCGGTCATGGGGGCGTTCAGAGCGTCCGCCATAAGATACCGGGACAGGGAGCAGATGCGCTCGCAGCGCATGGGGTTGCGCTTATAGGGCATGGCGGAGGAACCGATCTGGTTCTTCTCAAAAGGCTCTTCCACCTGGCGGTCATGCTGCAAAAGGCGGATATCGTTGGCCATACGGTAACAACTCTGGGCGATGGAGGACAGGACGTTCAGGATCCGGCTGTCCAGCTTCCGGGGATAGGTCTGGCCGCAGACGGCGAAGCATTTCTCAAAGCCGAAATCCGCGGAGATCATCTTATTCATCTCGTCGATCTTGGCGGTATCCCCGTCAAACAGGTCCAAAAAGCTTGCCTCGGTGCCGGTGGTGCCCCGGCAGCCCAGGAAGCGCATATTGTCAATGACAAAATCCAGCTCTTCCAGGTCGGAAGCCAGGTCCTGCATCCACAGCGTGGCCCGCTTGCCCACCGTCACCAGCTGGGCGGGCTGATAATGGGTGTAGCCCAGGGTAGGCATAGCCTTGTAGGTTTCCGCGAAGTCCCGCAGATTTGCCAGAACCTTTTTCAGCTCCTCCTTCAGGTAGCGCAGGCCGTCCCGGTAGATAACGATGTCCGCGTTGTCCGTGACATAGCAGGAGGTTGCGCCCAGGTGGATGATCCCGGCGGCGGAGGGGGCCACCTGACCGTAGGCATATACATGGGCCATTACGTCATGGCGCACCAGTTTTTCCCGCTCGGCGGCCACGGCATAGTCAATGTCGGTGATATGGGCCTCCATCTCCTTCACCTGGTCCTCGGTGATGTTCAGGCCCAGCTTGTGCTCGGCCCTGGCAAGGCTTACCCAAAGCCTGCGCCAGGTCTGGTAGCGCACATCCTGGGAAAACAGGTGCAGCATATACTCGGAGGCATACCGGGAAGACAGGGGGGATTCGTAGCGGTCGGTCATGGTCTCCTCCTTATCAGCGGTAGATGATGCTGTCACGCTCGGGACCTACGGAGACGTAGCCAATGTGGCAGCCGATGTTCTTTTCTACATACTCCACGTACTTCCTGGCATTCTCAGGCAGCTCGTCCCAGGCGCGGCAGCCGGAGATATCGCACTTCCAGCCGGGCAGGTACTCCATAACGGGCTTGGCGTCCACCAGCACCGCGGGGAAGGGGAATTCATCGGTCTGAACGCCGTCCAGCTCATAGTGGGCGCAGACGGGGATCTTATCCATATAGCTCAGCACGTCCAGCTTGGTCAGGGCAATGGAGGTAGCGCCCTGGCAGCGGATGCCGTAGCGGGTAGCCACGATATCGATGGGGCCAACCCGGCGAGGGCGGCCGGTCTTCGCGCCGAACTCAAAGCCCGCAGTGCGCAGCTCGTCGGCCTCTTTGCCGAAGAACTCGCAGGTGAAGGGGCCCTCGCCCACGCAGCTGGAATAGGCCTTCACGACACCCACAATATGCTCGATCTTCACATCGGGCGCGCCGGAGCCAACGGGGGCGTAGGCGGCAATGGGGTTGGAAGAGGTGGTGTAAGGATGGATGCCGTAGTCCAGGTCCCGCAGGGAACCCAGCTGGGCCTCGAAAAGGATCTTCTTCCCCTCTGCCTGGGCGTCCCGCAGGAACACGCCGGTGTCGGCAATATAGGGCTTGATCTTCTCGCAGTAGCCGTCCACCCAGGCCATCAGGTCGTCCATGGTCACGGGCTCCGCGCCGTAGACGCCGGTCAGGGTCAGGTTTTTCCACTCCAGCAGATCGGCAAGGTGCTCCTTCAGGTGCCTGGGGTACAGCAGTTCTCCCGCCAGAATGGTCTTCTTGGCGTACTTGTCGGCGTAGAAGGGGGCAATGCCCTGCTTGGTGGAGCCGTACTTCTTGTCGGCAAGGCGTGCCTCCTCCAGGCCGTCCTGCAAACGGTGCCAAGGCATCAGCAGGCTGGCCCGGTCGGAAATTTTCAGATTCTCCGGGCTGATAGCCACGCCCTGAGAACGGACCTGCTCCATTTCCTTCCACAGATTCTCAGGGTCCACGGCAACGCCGTTGCCCAGGATATTCACAACGCCCTTGCGGAAAATGCCGGAGGGCAGCAGATGCAGCGCGAATTTGCCGTACTCATTGATGACCGTGTGGCCGGCGTTGCCGCCGCCCTGGTAACGGACAACGATGTCGTAGTCCTGGGTCAGCAGGTCTACCATCCGGCCCTTGCCCTCGTCGCCCCAGTTGATACCAACGATTGCGCAGTTTCCCATAATTGTGATCCTCCGATTTATAACAAATAGTGTGTATTTTGGACTTTGTTTATACGCACGGAAGCTCCGGTGGGCCTTTTCCGCCTGCCGGAGTTTCCAGGGGTGACAATGTTCTTACTTCAGGTGCTTTTCCAGACGCCGCATGATCTCGGCATAGGCCTCTTCCACGCCGCCCAGATCCCGGCGGAAGCGGTCCTTGTCCAGCTTCTCGTGGGTCTTCACATCCCACAGGCGGGAGGTATCGGGGCTGATCTCATCCGCCAGCACGATGGTACCGTCGGACAGTCTGCCGAACTCCAGCTTGAAGTCCACCAGAGTGACGCCGCAGGTCAGCCAGAATGCCTTCAGCGCCTCGTTGATCCGGAAGGAGTAATCCTCAATGGTCTTGATCTCCTCGGGGGTGGCCAGCTTCAGGGCCAGTGCGTGGTAAGTATTCAGCAGGGGGTCCCCCAGCTCGTCGTTTTTATAGGAGAACTCAATGGTGGGATGCTCGAAGACAATGCCCTCTTCCACGCCGTAGTGCTTGGCAAAGGAACCGGCGGAGATATTGCGGACAATGACCTCCAGAGGCACAATGGAAACCTTCTTCACCAGGGTCTGGCGGGAATCCAGCTCCTTGACGAAGTGGGTGGGGATGCCCTGCTTTTCCAGCATCCGCATAAGCCGGTTGCTCATCTCGTTGTTGATGACGCCCTTGCCGGCAATGGTGCCCTTCTTCAGGCCGTTGAAGGCGGTGGCGTCGTCCTTGTATTCCACGATCAGAAGCTCGGGGTCGTCGGTCCTGAATACTTTCTTGGCCTTTCCTTCGTACAGCTGCTCCAGTTTTTCCATAACGTAACCGTTCTCCTTTTTTATAAGAAAGATTGATGCGGACAAAACAAAAAAGGGACAAAGCCGCCCGGGGCTTTCACCCGTAGACACCCTTCGTCTCTACCTTAGAATTTTACAATACCCGACAGGCTTTGTCAACGGGCACATGCGCAAAAGTTTCCGCCGGAAAGCACGTTTCCTTTTCGCAAAATGCCGGGGGCGGCGCGGAACCGCTCCCGGCATGGGGAAAAATCAGATCTCCGGGTCCCCGGCAGGCTTTCTTGGCGGCATTCCCTTCTCCATATCCCGGGAGATAAACAGGAAAACGGGCACCAGAAACGCGAAGAAAATGGACAGCACCAGATACAGCGCCGCGTTCTGGGGATCGCAGGAGGCGTAAACATCGTACAGCGCCATGAAATACAGCACCACATAGACGATCGCCAGCACCAGCATCACAAGTACCAGGCTCAGCAGGGTCACAATGGCCGCCACACTTTCCCCGGCCACCGCCAGAAACGCGCTGACAATGACGCCGCCCATCATGCCGTAGCTGACGCATCTCCACACCAGCAGGGCGATCCGCTTGTGCTTCATCTGCCCCTGGGTCAGATAGCGGTACTGGTCCGAGAGGGAGCCCAGGACCCACAGGTTGGCCACGGGCACCCAGGCCAGCCAGGGGGCGGAAATGCCTCTGCGCCTGGCGATGGTGTACAACGCCAAAGCGGTGAACACATAAATGGCAACGCCGGCCAGGGGCATTACGCCGCCGGTCAGCCCTTTGCCGAACAGGGACAGCGCCCGGTCAAAATAATACAAACTGCTTTTGGGAAAAAACATATTTCTTCCCGCCTTTCTTTTTTCTTTTATTTTACCACAAAAAGGGATCCGTGGCAAGAGAAACCCGCAAATATCCCCCGCCGCCCGTCCCGCGGAAGCGGTTCTCCCTCTTGACAGGCACATTTGGTTGTGCTATCATCTATTTAGTTGAACGTACAACCAAAAGGAGAGATCGACTATGGACGCAACCGGCAGAAAAATCACAAAAATCGCCCGGGAGGTGGGAAAATTCACCTTGCGGAGCATGCGCCGGGAGGGCGTGGGCACGGCGGAGTTCGACGTGATCCACCTGGTGCGCCATCACCCCGGCATGACCCAGACCCAGGTGGTGCAGGCCCTGAACATCGACAAGGGGGCCGCCGCCAAGCGGGTGGCCAGCCTGGAGGCCAAGGGCTACCTGATCCGCAAACCCAACCCCGCCGACGGCCGCAGCCAGCTGCTGTACGCCACGGAGGCGGCGGAGGGCCTGCGGAATTCCAAGGCCCATATTGAGGAAGTATTCTATACCTGGCTGCTGTCCGATCTGGAAGAAACGGAAAAGGAACAGTTCTGCCGGACCCTGGATAAGCTCTATCGGAAGAGCAAGGCCCAGCGGCAGGCGGACTTCCGGGATGTGGCGGCGCTGCTGGAACAGGGGGGCAAGCAGGATGAATAAGACCTTTCAGCCGGACCGGGTAAAGGATTACTTTCTGGCAGAGTGGAAGGTACTGCTTCTCGTGACCGTTTCCGGCCTGATCTACAATATCGGCCTGCTGGCCGGTCCCTGGTTCGAGGGCAAAATGACCGGCCAGCTGGTGGATATCCTCACGGGCAGCGGCACGCTGCATCAGATGGCCATTCTGGCCCTGAGCTACGCGGCGACGGTGCTGGTCGTCCAGGGCAGCCGGTACTTCAAGCGGTTTTATGTCCGCCGGTTCGCCAACAACGTCAGCCGCCGCATGAAGCAGGTCCTCTACGCCAAGCTGGTGGCCCGCAGCCGGGAAAGCCTGATGGCCGAGGGTGCGGGCAGCGTCATGACCAAGGCCATCAGCGATGTGGACGACTGCGTGGAGGGCATGCGCAAATTCACCACGGAGCTGTTCGACACCAGCGTGGCCCTGGTCGCCTACGGCTGCATGCTGCTGTACTACGACTGGCGGCTGGCCCTGATCTGCATGCTCTTCCCTCCCATTTCCTACGCCGCGGCGGAGAAGCTGAAAAAAATCGTCCAGAAAACCGGCGAACGCGGCAAGGAGCAGTCCGCCGCACTGAACGCCGCCACACTGGACCGGGCGAGAAACGCCCTGACCTACCGGGTCTTCGGCCGGGAGGAGGACCGGCGGCTGGCCTACGAGCAGAACCTGGATTCCTACGAAAGCGCCGCCATCCGTGCAAACGTCTGGAATACGGCCATGACCCCCATTTACCGCTCCATCGCCCTGCTGGGCGTGCCGTTCCTCATCTGGTTCGGCCAGAAAAACGTAACGGGTGCCGGCTGGAGCAGCTGGGATATCGCGGCTTTTACCACCTTCCTGGCCTGCTTCACAAAGCTGGCCACCAAAGCCTCCAGCGCGGCCAAGCTCTTCAACGCGGTACATAAGGCCCAGGTATCCTGGCGGCGGGTCAAGCCCATTCTGGCGGGCAAGGAAGAGGATCTGCCGGAATCCGTGACCCCGGAAGTGCCGGACACGCTGCGGGTGGAAAACCTGTGCTTTGCCTACCCCGGCGCGGAAACGCTGCTGCATGACGTGTGCTTCTCCGCCAGACCCGGGCAGATCATCGGCATTACGGGGCCGGTGGCCTGCGGAAAATCCACCCTGGGTAAGGCCTTCCTCTGCGAGCTGCCCTATACCGGCTCCATCACCTTTGCCGGGCGGGAGGCCCGGGCGCTGACAAGAGAGCAGCGCAGCAGTATTTTCGGCTACCTGGGCCATGACCCGGAGCTGCTCAGCGCCTCCGTAAAGGAAAACATCTGCATGGGCGGCACCAAGGACCCCCTGCCCTATCTGCGGGCAGTACGGCTGGACCGGGAGGTGGCGGAAATGGAGCAGGGCGTCGATACCCTGGTCGGCCCCGAGGGCCATCGGCTTTCCGGCGGCCAGGCCCAGCGGCTGGCACTGGCCAGAACCCTATACCACAAGCGCCCTGTGCTGATCCTGGACGATCCGTTCTCAGCCCTGGACCGGCCCACGGAGAAACAGATCTTTGCCTCCCTGCGGGAAATGGCCGGGGACAGCATCGTACTGCTGATCTCCCACCGGCTGTACCTGTTCCCGGAGCTTGACCAGGTGCTCTGGATGGAGGACGGCCGGGTAACGGCCGGGACCCACGAGGAATTGCTCCAAAAGATACCCGCCTACGCTGCCCTGACGGCGGAACAGGAAGGAGGCAAGGTCCATGCGTAACGCGAAGAATATCCGCGCCGTCCTCTGGGAGACGGTGAAGCGCCAGATTGGCCTGTCCCTGGCCATCGTGATCACGGTGGTGGGGGCTGTGGTGGCCGCCCTGCTGCCGCCGCTGCTGCTGGCAAAAATCGTGGACAGCCTGACCTCCGGCACGCCTGCCTCTCTGGGCACCGTACTGCTGTACTTTGGCCTTCTTGCCCTGACGGGACTGCTGGAATCCGCCAGAGAGAGCCTTCTGACCGTCTTCGGCCAGAAGATCACCCACGGTCTGCGCAGCTGCATGATGGAAAAGCTGACCCGCCTGACCTCCGGCGCTCTGGCCGCCCGGGACCCCGGCGAGCTGGCCGCCCGATTTGTAGGCGATGTGGATACGGTGGAAAACCTGTTCAGCGCGGGCATCATCAGCATGTTCGCCGACCTGTGTAAGATCGTCAGCATTCTGGCAGTGCTGCGCCGGAAGAACCCAGGATTGTGCCTGGTGCTGCTGTGCCTGCTGCCGGTGCTGTTTGCCTTTACCCGGTATGTGCAGAAGAATATGCTGAAAGCCCAGCTGGAAAACAGAAGGGCCGTAGGCCGCGCCTCCGCCTTTGTGCCCGAGACCATGCACAACATCCGCACCATCCACGCTCTGGGCAAGGAGCGCTATATGTGTTCCCGCTATGACGCTTTTATCGGGAGAAGTTATGGGGCCATGGAGAAGACCAACTTCTATGACGCCATCTATTCCCCGGTGATCCTGCTTCTGAACGCCCTGGTGGTGGGCATCGTCATGCTGCTGTCCGCCACGGGAAACCCTGGATTGCTCAGCTTCTTCGGCATGTCCGCCGGTACGGCGGTGGCGGTCATCAGCTACATCAGCCAGATCTTCACCCCTGTGGAAAGCCTGGGCATGGAAATTCAGGCCATCCAGTCCGCCATGGCAGGGGTGCGGCGCATCGATGAAATTCTGGCCGAGCCGGAGCGGAGCACCCCGCCGGAAACGATGGAGCCGGTGTCTGGGGCCGCCGCCGCGGAGCTGCGGAACGTGACCTTTGGCTACGACGAAAAGGACGTGCTGCAAGACGTCTCCCTGCGGGTGGAAGCCGGGGAGCAGGTGACGCTGGCGGGCCGGACCGGCGCGGGAAAGAGCACGGTCCTGAAGCTGCTGCTGGGGCTGTACCCGCCGAAGAAGGGCCAGGTCCTCCTTTTCGGCATTCCTGCGGAAAAGATCCCCGAGGGGGACAAGCGGTATCTGCTTGGCTATGTGGAGCAGAGCTTCCATATGGTCCCCGGCACCGTCCGGGAGCAGATCACGCTGTATGACCACCGCGTTACGGACGAACAGGTCCGCAGGGCCGCGGAGCTGGTGGGTCTGCGCGGGACCATTGAGGCCCTGGACAGGGGCTTCGATACCCCCTGCGCCCCGGAGCTGTTCTCCCAGGGCCAGTGGCAGCTGCTCTCCATTGCCCGGGCGGCGGTGACGGATCCGAAGCTGCTGCTGCTGGACGAGATCACCGCCAACCTGGACGCGGAAACGGAGCACATGGTCCTGGAGGCCCTGAACCGGGTATCCGAAAACCGAACCGTGATCTCCGTCTCCCACCGCACCTCCGCCCGGACAGGCCGGGTCATAGACGTCGCCCATCCCCCGTAGCGGCAAATCGCCGCAGCAGTCAAAGGCCCTGCCGTGTGAAACGCGGCAGGGCCTTTTGGATTTTTTATTACACTCTCCGCAGAGCGTCGATGGGGTTCAGGTTTGCGGCCTTGGTGGCGGGGAGCAGGCCGAAGATCACGCCGATGAGGGTGGAGAACACCACGGCGATGACGATGGCCGGTACGCTGATGGCCACGGGGATCTGCATGATGCCGGAGATCAGCTCGGCCAGGCCCACGCCGGTGAGCACGCCGATGACGCCGCCAATGCTGGTCAGCACCGCCGCCTCCGTCAGAAATTGCAGCAGGATCCGCTTTTTCTTGGCGCCCAGGGCCTTTTTCAGGCCGATCTCGCTGGTCCTCTCGGTGACGGACACCAGCATGATGTTCATAACGCCGATGCCGCCTACCAGCAGGGAAATGCTGGCGATCCAGACCAGCTGGGTATTGGTGGACTTGCTCATGTTCTGCAGCTGCTGGGCCTGCTCCAGCATATCGGCGCTGCGGTAATCAAAGCCCGTATCCGTGCCGATGATCTGGCTTTCGGTCAGCAGGTCCGCCGCCTTTTTGCCCACGGAGGCCATTACGTCCGTATTGCGGACCTTGATGGCCACACTCTGGGGCTCGTCAAACTGGTAAAGGGCGGGCCACAGGCTGTCCGGGAAGTAAATATTGCCGGATCCTTCGTTGGCGTAGAGATAGTAGTCGTTCAGGCTGTTGATGGTGGGAACGAACTCCTCGCTGGGGCCCACAATGCCCACCACCGTATAGACGTCCGACCCGAATTCGATCTCCTTGCCCACCGGGTCCACGCCGCTGAACAGGCTCTTGGCGGCATTGCTGTCAACCAATGCCACCTTGCGGAATTCGGTATAATCCTTTTCCGTAAAGCCCCGGCCGGAACGGATCTGATAGCCATAGACGCTGAAATAGTTCCGGTCCACGCCCAGCACGTTGCCGTTGAAGGATGTATCCAGATAGTAGAAGCCGTCCGAATATCTGCGGGAGCAGTACAGGGAAACGCTCTCCGCGCCGCTGATGTCCTCCAGCTCCTGCCGGGTCTCCTCGGAGATGACCCGGACGCTGTCCGGCAGCGGGTTCCAGCTCAGATCGTATTGATTGCCGTTCTGGTTCAGGGATACCGTCACCACATTGTTGCCCGCGCCGATCAGGTTTTCCTTGATCTGCTCGTTGGTGCCCTTGATGGTGGAGACGATGGTAATGATGGCGGCAATGCCGATGATAATGCCCAGCATGGTCAGGATGCTCCGCAGCTTGTGGCTCCAGATGCCCTCAAAGGCAAGGTGAATGTTTTCAAGCATATTTCCCGCCTCCTTACATGCCGTCGTACAGGGTAGAATAGTCGCCCTGCTCCGTGGCCGCGCCGGGCTTCACGCCCTTGCCATAGGGGAAGGCAAACAGATCGTCCTGGGTGACGCCGGAGAGGATCTCGGTGTAGCTGCCCCAGACGGACTTGCCTGTTACCACGTCCCGCCGCTCCAGCTTTCCGTTTTCGCCCCGGATATAGACAAAGCTGACGCCCTGCTCCGTGCGCAGGAACGCGTTGGTCAGATAGATGCCCTTGGAGGAATCTGTCAGGCTGTATTCCATATCCACATAGTAGCCGGGCACCAGGTCCGCGGACTCGTCCACCAGCACGGTGAAGGGGTAGAAGCTGGCGTTGGGGTTATTGCCGCCGTAGTACCGGTCCGAGGAGGGGAAGTCGCCCACGGACTGGACGGTGCCGGTGCAGGTGGTGCCGTTGCGCCAATCGCTGATGGTGACTTCGCTGCCCAGCTCCAGCTTGTCCCGCTCCAGCTCGCTGATGGTGCCGGTGACGTAGTAGCCGCCGCCGCCGGAGACCTTGATAATGGGGGTCTGGTTGGCCCGGGCCTCTTCCTCCGTCAGCACGGAGACCACGGTGCCGTCCACTTCGGCGTAGACATTGCCGTCGTTGGCTTCCTTCTGGGCGATGTTGTATTCCGCCTCGGCGATCTTGATCTGGTACTCCACGTCCAGGATCTTCTTCTGCTGGTCCTCCTTCATCCTGACGATCTCTTCCAGCGTATAGGTAGGACCGGGGTCCGGTTCCGGCGTGGGATCCGGATCGGGAGCAGGCTCCTGCGGGCGGGTGTAGTCGTAGCTGCCGGAGGTGTCAAAAGGCACAAACAGGAAGCTGCCGCCGCTGAGATAGACATGCATGCCCTGGAACACGGCGTTGTCCCCCAGGGTCATATTGTTGTAGGTGGATTTGAGGATCATATAGTAGTCGGAAACGGCGTAGCTGTCTTCCGAGGGCTTCACCGGTTCCGCGGGGGCCTCGCCCTTGTCCTCGGATTCGTCCGCCTCCCAGGCGGCGTAGTCCTTCTGGTACTGCTCGTATTCCGCGTCATAGGCGTTCAGCGCTTCCGTGTAGCGGCAGCGCTGCAAAAACCTTGCCATTTCCGCGACCAGATCGGTGTCCACCACCGTATTGAGCTTTGTCCAGAGGATCAGAGGACTGTCCAGGCTGCTGCCGTCGAAGCCGTAGTTGTTCAGCCATTCCTCCACGGTCACGTCTCCCCGGGAGCCGTAATCCGGGTAGTGGTCGTAGGCAAAGGCGTCGCCCTGGCTTCCGCCGGTGCCGCCGCCGTCCCCATCGTCCTGCCGTGGGGTATAGGGTGTGTAATTCCGGATCTCCTGGAGCCGTTCCTGCTCCTGCTGGAGCTGCAGCTTCAGCTGCTCCACGGCAAGGCGTTTCTTTTCCAGGGCCAGATCCGTCAGGGTAGTATCGAAGGACAGGAGCAGGTCGCCCTTTTTCACCTGATCCCCCTCTTTGACCTCCACGCCGGTAATGGTCTGGGTGTCGCTGAGCATGACGGTCTGGATATTGTCTGCCCGGACCAGGCCGGAGGTGGACTGGCTGTCCCCCCAGTAGTCCGTCATGCCGCAGATATCAAAACTGTAGACGTACACCGGCTTGCTGCCGCCCCTGGCGGCCACGGCAAAGATGCCCGCGCCGATACCGGCCGCGGCCAGCACGGAAACGCCGACAATGATCCATTTCTTGGGTATTTTAAGCTTCATCTCCGCCGCCTCCTTCCTGGGTCGTCAGCAGCTCGCCGTCCAGAATGTGGTAGACCTTCTTTGCCCGCTTGGCAATATTGGGGTCGTGGGTGATCATGATGATGGTCATGCCGCCGGCGCTGAGCTTATCGAAAATATCCATGACCTGTGCCCCGGACTTGGTGTCCAGAGCGCCGGTAGGCTCGTCGGCCAGCAGCAGGGCGGGCTTTGTCACCATGGCCCGGGCAATGGCCACTCTCTGACACTGGCCGCCGGACATCTGGTTGGGCAGGAAATGGATCCGGTCGTCCAGACCCACCACGCCCAGGGCTTCCGCCGCCCGCTCCCGGCGCTCCTTCTGGGGCACGTCCGCATAGAGCAGGGGCAGGGCCACGTTGTCCACCGCGTCCATTTTCGGCATCAGATAATAGCTCTGGAATACAAAGCCCACGTATTTGTTCCGCACCTCGGCCAGGTCGTCGTCCTTCAGGTTCTGAAGATTCTTGCCGTCCAGCTCATATTCCCCGGAGGTGGGTACATCCAGGCAGCCGATGATGTTCATCAGTGTGCTTTTACCGGAACCGGAGGGGCCCATAATGGCGATATAGTCCCCCTGCTCCACTTCCAGGCAGATATTCTTCAGAACACGCACAGGCTCTTTGCCCTGCATATAGTCCTTGCAGATATCCGTCAGCTTCAGAATGCTCAACTTAGCCCACACCGCCTTCCGTTTCGGCGGCGGCGTCCGCCTCGCCCTGGGCTTCCCCTTCCGGCACGGGTTCCGTCTCCGCGCTCATATCCGGCTCCATGCCCATATCCACGTTCATACCGGCGTCCACACCCATATCAGGCTCCATACCCATATCCACGCCCATATCCGGCTCCGCGGCGCTGCCGCCGCCCTCTTCTTCCTCATAGGTCACGGGGGTGTGGCTGGCAGGCGCGCCCACATGGCAGTACTGCTCGTCCGGGAAGGCGATGTAATCCGTCTCGGAAAGGCCATCGGTCACCTGGTAGTTGTCCGTATTCTCGTTATAAGCGCCCAGGGTAACGGCCCGCTTTTCCAGCTTGCCCCGGCTGTTCTCCGCCCAGACGTAGGCGCTGCCGTCGTCCTCATAGCAGATATAGGCACTGCTGACGGTGACGCCGGAGGCGTCCTCCCCCTCCGTATAGCGCTCAATGTACAGGTGCTGGCCCATGATAAGGCCCTCAATGCTGTCCAGCTCCACATAGAAGGGATACTTGCTGGCACTCTCGCTGGAACCGCTGCCGGAGATGATGTAGCCGTTGTTGTCGTCCTTCACAGGGTTCTCGTAGTCCACCAGGGTCACAGTGCCCAACCAGGTCTTGCTGCTGTCCAGCCGGGATGTGAGCTTGATGCGGTCGCCCTCGGAGATGGCCCCCTGCTGCAGCTCGCCGATGGTACCCTTTACCCGGTAAGCCCCGGCCTGCTGGATTGTGATGTAGGCGGCGGGGTTGCCCTGGCTGTCGGTGCCGCTCTCGTTAATGGACTGGACCCGGCCCGCCACGGGAGACGTAATGGTGGCGTTCTCCAGCAGCTGCTTTGCCTTTTCCAACTCCGCTTCCTTGGTCTTCAGATTCAGCTCCGTTTCCTTCAGGCTCACCTGGGCGGACTGGATCTGGATGGTGTATTGCAGCTTCTGGTTTGCGCCGACCTTCTCCCGTTCCCGTTCCAGCTCACCGATCTGGGTCTGGTAGTCGTCCAGACTGGCGCTGAGCTGCTCCCGCTCCAGGTCCAGCTTGTCGGCGTTCAGCTGCAGCTGGTCCGTGTCATAGGTGAAGAGGGCGTCGCCCTCCTTTACGTCCTGGCCTTCCTTGACCATCAGCTCAGCCACCTGCTTGTCGCTGTCCTTCTTGATCTCCGTCAGGTTCTCGGAGACCACCAGGCCGGAAAACCGGTCCTGAGAGGACACCCCCGTCAGGCTGGAAACCTGCTGCACGTAGACAGCCTTATCCTTGCTGCCGCAGCCGGTCAGCACCAGCCCCAGGGCCAGGCACAGGGCGGCGGCAAACGCGATTGTCCGTTTCATATGCAAAATCCTCCTATAAAAAGGGTCTTATCTCACCTTGGGAACCTCTGAATAAATCGGCAAGAGCTGAGAGCGAGAGATTTTTTGACCAATCGAAGCATCAAAAGCAGAGGAATACTTTGTGTATTTCCTGCTTTTGATGCTGAAGAGCGGGCAGAAAAGATCCGCTCTTCAGCCGCAGACGATTTATTCAAGGGTTCCCTCGTAATCATACGAAAATCGGGATGAAAAGTCAACGTCCCACAGGTTAATTCTTCTTTAAGGTTTTTGGTCCCCCGGACACAGAACCGTGACCCGGCCTTGGGAAAGCCTTTATCTGCGGACCTTTTTCTTCCATTTGGGGTCTAACAGAGAATCCACCAGCTGCTCGACCTCGGTCTTCTCCCCGTTCAGGATCCGCAGAACGTCGCTTTTCTGATCGTCTCCCGCCGCCCGGAAGAGCTTTACGAGCTTTTTCTCGGCGGCGGTCAGCTTCATGGTCCCCGCCTCGGCCTTTGGGGCGGGTCTCGCCGCCTTTTCGGCGTTCAGCAGGGATGCCTGGGTGACGCCGGTAGCTCTGGCGATGGCCTTTAGGGCCGTCTGGGTCAGCTCCTTCTCCCCCCGTTCGGCCTTGCCGATGTCGGATGCGGTCAGCCCCACGGCCTCTGCCAGAGCGGCCTGGGTCAGCTTTGCCCCGGTGCGGGCAAAGCGGATCAATTCGCCTGTTTTCTTACCCATGAGGGCCTCCTTAATAATGCATAATGTGAGGGAGCACGGCCCTGCCGATCTTATAGGGAACGCCCTCCATGGCCTTTCGGGCGTTTTTCAGCTCCTGCCGGATGGGCAGGTGCTGGGGGCAGTGCTGCTCGCATTTGCCGCAGCCGACGCAGTTGGCGGGCCCCGTGTAGTCCTTCCGGACGCCGGTGATCATAAAGTACTCCGTCAGGGACTTGAAATAGCCGTCGGAGGCCCGACGGTTGTAGGCGGCGAATACGCCGGGGATGTCCACACCTCTGGGGCAGGGCATGCAGTACCGGCAGCCGGTGCAGCCCACCTTCATATTCTCATTGATGGCCGCCACCACTTTGGCCAGCACCTGCCGGTCCGCCTCCGTCAGCATACCGGGGCGGCTCCTGTCCGCCGTTTCCAGATTCTCCCGGACCATGTCCAGGGAATTCATGCCGGAGAGCACGCAGGTGACTTCCTTCTGATCCCACAGCCAGTCAAAGCCCCACTGGGCGGGGGTGCGCCGGATTTCGGCGTGCTCCATGACCTTTCTGGCGGCGTGGGGAAGGCCGTTCGTCAGCCGCCCGCCCCGAAGCGGCTCCATGATGACAACGGGCAGGCCCTTCTCCGCCGCTTTGCGCAGCCCAGTGACCCCCGCCTGAGAGTTCTCGTCCAGGTAGTTGTACTGGATCTGGCAGAAATCCCAGTCATAGACGTCCAGAAGCGCGCAGAACATATCGGAATTGCCGTGGTAGGAAAAGCCCACCTGCCGGATCTGGCCGGACCGTTTCTTTTCCGCCAGCCAGTCCGTAATGCCGAGATCACACAGCCGCCGCCATGTTTTTGTATCCGTCAGCATATGCATCAGGTAGTAGTCCACATGATCGGTGCGCAGGCGGCGCAGCTCCTCCTGAAAATAGGCTTCCATGCTGTCCGGCTTTTTAATGAGATAGTGGGGCAGTTTGGTGGCGATGTTCACCTTGCCCCGCAGTCGGTTCCGTTCCAGGATCTCCCCCAGGGCTGCCTCGCTGCCGGGGTAGACATAAGCGGTGTCAAAATAGTTGACGCCGCCCCGGTAGGCCTCCAAAATTTCCTGCTCGGCTTTTTTTACATCCACCTTCCCGGCGGTCTGGGTAAAGCGCATACAGCCGTACCCCAGCACGGAAATGGGGTTGCCGTAGCGGTCCATACGATATTGCATAGGCGCTGCCTCCTGAATACTTGATTGGCTTCATTATACCGTCCCCGGGGAAAAAGCGCAACGGGAAAAACATCCCTTCGGTACGCGTTCGTATTCATTGGTATGTTTTCGCGGGATCCGAAAAAAGCCGTCCCCCCACCGGAAGCCCGGCGCAGGGACAGCTTGATTGTCAATTATCCATCTTCCCGTTTCAGCACCCTGGAATACCCCTTCCCGTACTGGACACAGCGGGAGACCCGGCTCAGGGTGGCGGAGGAGATGTCCGTCCGGGCAATGACCTGGCTGTAGGTGTTGCCATCCATCAGGAGGGAGGCGGCGTAGAGCCGCTCGGCCATTTTCTCGATCTCCTTCCGGGTACACAGATCGTCGAAAAGCTCCCGGCACTGCTCCGGATCTTCCAGCGCGGCGATCACGCCGTACAGCGCGTCGATTTTTTCCTGCATCTCCAAGCGGATGTCCTCCTTGTTCGTTCTGGGGCTATTCTACCACAGAAGCGGGATCCGTTCAATCCCTGTAATAGTCCATTTTTTGCTCCAGCCTCTGGAACAGCAGGGTCAGCAGGCCGGAGAACAGCAGATAGAACGCGCCTGTGTAGAACATGGGCCAGATCAGGCCGTCGCTTTTGATAAAGGCCTGGCCCATCCACATGATCTCGTATACGGCGATGACCCGGGCCAGAGAGGTGTCCTTCACCAGGGTGATAATCTCGTTGCCCATGGAAGGGATGATCCGCTTGATAACCTGCGTCAGCAGAATGTGGACGAAGATCTGGCGGCGGTTCAGCCCCAGGGCCTGGCCGGCCTCGATCTGCCCCTTGGGGATGCTCTCGATGCCGCCCCGGTAGATCTCGCTGAAATAGCAGGCGTAGTTGAAGGCAAAGGCCAGGATCACGGCGGTGAACCGCCCCAGGGCAGGCAGCCCGAAGAGAAGCCCCGGGCCGTAGAAGACCACGATCAATTGCAGCATCAGGGGCGTACCCCGGACGACCCAGACAATGGCCTTCATCAGCAGCCGCAGCGGGGAAAAGCCGCTCATGGTCCCGAAGCACACCAGCATCCCCAAGGGGATGGAGAAGGCCAGGGTCAGCAGAAAGATGTTCATGGTCTGGCCGAAGCCCTTCAGCAGGGCCAGGGTGACGGACACAAACTGGGCCATGTTACTTGACCAGGGTCAGGCTGTACTTCCGGGCCAGCGCGTCCAGAGTGCCGTCGGCCATGAGGGACGCCATGATCTCGTTGACCTTTGCGGTCAGGTCGCTGTCCTTCCGGAAGCCGATGCCGTATTCCTCGCTGCTGAGCTCCATGGCGATCACCAGGTCCGGATAGCCGGTGCCCGCGCCTGTCATGGCGTTGGCCATGGTGATGTCGATGATGCAGGCGTCGGCAGTTCCGGCGGCAACCTCCATCAGAGCGGCGGACTGGGACTGGACGGCGGTGCAGTCGAAGCCCAGCTCCTTGGCCGCCGCCTCACCGGCGGAACCGGCCTCGGCGGCGAAGCTGAGGGACTGCGCCAACTCCACGGAATCGTTTCCGGCGTTCTCCGGGGCAGTTACCATGACCTGGGCGTTTTTGACATAGGGATCGGAAACGCTGGCGTTGAGTCTGACCTCGTCCGTAATGGTCATGCCGTTCCAGATGCAGTCAATGGACTTGGATTCCAGCTCAAAGAATTTGTTGTCCCAGTCGATCTCCACGAACTGGGCCTCCACCCCCAGCTTTTCGGCCACGGCCCGGGCAAACTCGGCGTCAAAACCGGTCCAATCGCCGTTCGCATCCTTGTAGTCCATAGGTTCATAGTCCGTGACGCCTACGATCAGGGTGCCTTTTTTCTGGACGTAGGCCAGATCGGATTCGGTTTTTTTGCCGCAGGCACAGCACAGCAGCATGGTGGTCAGAGCCAGAACGGCGGCGATCAGCTTTTTCATAGGGGATACTTCCTTTCTTTCCTCTTGCCGGGTGTTTTTGTTGATAGGCGCATTATACTTTACTTCGATAAAGTTGTAAAGTGCTTTTTCACGCTAAAGCAATAAATCAGCAGAATGCACAAAACGGACAGGCCGACAGCGCCCTCCGACTGGAGGGATGGCCTATCCGCGCAGCTTGACGAACCGGCGACTTTGTGGTATGGTTAAAATATTAAGGGACGATCAAATTGACAGTTAAGGAGTTTCCTACGGAAACAAATCAAAATTTTCAAATCCGCCCCGCGGGGATACCATAATTGTCCATTGTCAATTGTCAATTGTCAATTTATCTCCCCGTCCCAAATTTTTTGCCGGAAAGGAATTATCGCCTATGAAATACACCTCTCTCCCCCAGGCCCTGGAAGCTCTGGAAAAGCTTCAGCACACCATGGCCGCCTACAACCACGCAATGAGCGTCCTCAATCAGGATGCCGCCACCGCCGCGCCCGCCGGGTCCTGGGAGGGCCGGGGCCGGACTATGGAGGTGCTGACCACAGCTGCCTACGATCTGACCGCCGATCCCCGGAACGGTGTCCTTTATGACTATCTGCAAACCCATGTATCGGAACTGACCCCCATCCAGGCCCGTGAACTGGAGGTGCTGAAAAAGGACTACGACCGCATGCGCCGGATCCCCGCCCAGGAATACGTGGACTACAGCGTCCTCCTGAACGACGCGAACGCCGCCTGGCACAAGGCCAAGCCCGCCAACGACTTTGCCGCCTTCGCCCCCTATCTGGAAAAGATCGTGGCGTATTGCCGGAAATTCGCGGGCTACTATAACCCGGATCTGGACCCCTACGACGCCCTGCTGAACGAATACGAGGAGGGCATGAACCAGAAAACCCTGGACGCTTTCTTTGCCCGGCTCCGCAGCGCCATTGTGCCCCTGGTGGAAAAAATCAGTCAAAAGCCGCAGATCGACGACAGCTTCCTGATGCGCCATTACCCTGTGGAGCAGCAGCGGGCCTTCAGCGACTACCTGATGGAAACCATGGGCATCGACCGGAATTACTGCGCCATTGCGGAAACCGAGCACCCCTTCACCAACAATTTCAACAACCACGATGTCCGCATCACCACCCACTATTACGAGGACAACCTGGTATCCTCCATGTACTCCGTGATCCACGAGGGCGGCCACGCGCTTTATGAGCTGGGGGCCGACGACTGCTACAACTACACCGTGCTCTCCGGCGGCGTGTCCATGGGCATCCACGAGAGCCAGAGCCGGTTCTATGAGAACATCATCGGCCGCAGCCGGGCCTTTGTCCATGCCATTTTCCCCTACGTCCAGTCCCATTTCCCGGAGCAGCTGGCAGGGGTCACGGAGGAAATGTTCTACCGGGCCGTGAACAAATCCCAGCCCAGCCTTATAAGGACCGAGGCCGACGAGCTGACCTACTGTCTGCACATCATGGTCCGCTATGAGATCGAAAAGGCCCTGATCGCGGGCACGCTGGAAGTGAAGGACGTGCCCCGGCGTTGGAACGATCTGTACAAGGAATACCTGGGCATTGACGTCCCCAGCGACAGAGAAGGGTGCCTCCAGGATTCCCACTGGTCCGGCGGCGGCATCGGCTACTTCCCCAGCTATGCCCTGGGCAGCGCCTACGGCGCCCAGATGCTGGACCGGATGGAAAAGGATCTGGGAGATGTGTTTACGGACGTCGCCAAGGGCGACCTGAGCCGGATCACCCTCTGGCTGCGCCAACACATCCACCACTACGCCAGCTTCAAAAAGCCCGGAGAACTGTTCCGGGAGGTCTGCGGCGAGTTTGACGCCAAGTATTACACGGACTACCTGACCAAGAAATTTACCGAGCTTTACGACCTGTGATGTCAATCAGTCGCTGAAGCCGATTGGAACGATGGCTACGCGCCCGGTAAGCTACGCAAGTACAGGCCCTGTTGGTTCTGAGGCCGGGAGAATTCTTAAGGAGGACGGCTTTCTGGCAGTGCCTCCTTAAGCCGCATTCTTGCGGAGCTTCTTGGCGGGACAAGAAGCTCCCCGCCGGAGGCACCAAGGTGCTGAATAGACAGGGCTTCCGTCCAAAGCGTAAAAAAGGAGGAAATCTATGGAGTTATCTGCCGCGGACATTGCCCGCCTGCTGCCCAGGCGGGACGAAAACGCCCATAAGGGGAACTTCGGCCGCATCCTGCTGCTCTGCGGCAGCCTGGGCTATACGGGGGCAGCCTATTTTGCCGCCATGGGGGCGCTGCGGTCCGGCGCGGGCCTGGTCTATCTGGGGGTACCGGAGAGCATCTATGCCATTGAGGCGGTGAAGCTCAACGAGCCGGTGATTTTCCCTCTGCCCGACCGGGAAGGACGGCTCTCCGAGGCGGCAATTCCGGAAATTCTGGAGCGGCTGCCCCGAATGGACGCGGTGCTCATCGGTCCGGGGCTGGGCCTGGGGCAAGGGTGCTTTGCGGTGCTTCAGGCGGTGCTGACCCACGCCGCCTGCCCGGTGGTGGTGGACGCCGACGGCATAACGCTGCTTGTCCCGCATATGGATATACTGCGCGGAAGAGAGGCCCCCACCATCCTGACGCCTCACGACGGGGAATTCGCCCGGCTGTTCGGCCCCGTGGGCGAGGACCGCATGGCCTCCGCCCGGGAGGCGGCTCTGGAAAGCCGCGGCATCGTGCTGCTGAAGGGCCACCGGACCTGCATTACCGACGGGGCCCGGGAGTACCGGAACCCCACCGGGAACCCCGGCATGGCCGTTGGCGGCAGCGGGGATGTGCTGGCCGGTATCCTGACATCCCTGCTGGGCCAGGGGCTGGAGCCTTTGGAGGCGGCGGCCTGCGCCGCCTGGCTCCACGGAAAGGCCGGGGACCTGTGCGCCGGGGAGCTGGGGGAGTACGGCATGCTCCCCACGGACCTTTTGGGCTTTCTTCCGCGACTTCTGAAATAAGGCGGAGATCCTATGCGCAAATGGTTCCCCATTCTGTTCCTTTTGCTGATATTGAGCGGCTGCGGCAAGCAGGCCCGGGACCCGGGGCTGAACTTACGCAGCCGCGTCCTGGAGGGCTGCTGCTTTGACGCGGAGATCACCGCGGACTATGGCGACAGCCTTTCCGTTTTTTCCGTGGCCTGTGAAGCGGACGGCCAGGGGCAGACGACCTTTACGGTAACGGCCCCGGAGAGCATTGCGGGCATTTCCGGCACGCTGGCCGCGGGCACGGGAAAGCTGCTGTTTGAGGACAAGGCCCTGGCCTTTCCCCTTCTGGCCGACGGCCTGCTGACCCCGGCGGCGGCCCCCTGGATCTTCGTCCGGACCCTGCGCTCCGGGAATCTCATTGCCGCGGGACAGGAAGGAGCGGAGATCCGGCTCACCATTGACGACAGCTTCCGGGAGGACGCCCTGCGCCTGGACATCTGGCTGGACCAGGCGGAAGACCCGGTAAGGGCCGACGTCTGCTATGCCGGGCAGCGATATCTGTCGATGAATATCACAAATTTCCGAACCGAGCCGAAGGAAGGGGCATAGGATTGTACAGAGGGTAAATCGCAGGCACATCTGGGGACAAATGGACAATTGACAATTATTGTGTCCCTACGGGACGTATTTGAATGATTTTTGAATTGTTTCCGAAGGAAACTCCTTCATTGTCAACTGTCAATGCGAATCAATAGTTGAACAACTTATATTCTTGGAGAAAAGTGTAGAGAAAGCAGCCTTGGCTCCCCTGAAAGGGGAGCTGTCAGCGAAGCTGACTGAGGGGTTTCGGCTTGGCCAACGGCCAAACCTCGCTGAAAGAGTGTGTTCTGCCTACGGCAGAGGCTTTTCGTATCGAAAAGCCAACCTCTCAGTCTCGGCTGCGCCGAGCCAGCTCCCCTTTCAGGGGAGCCAAGGCCGCGCTTTCCTTCACTTTCCTCTAAAATATCGCCTGTTCAACACTTGATTCGCATTGTCAATTGTCCATTGTCAATTCATCTGCTGAATCTTAAATTTTCAGATAGCTTACCGGATGTGCGCGCTGAAAGCACGTATAAAACCGTCCCCGCGGTGGGAGAATAGTTCTGACCGCGTTACATAAGGTTCCACCCGGTAGCGCGGAAAGAAAAGTACGGAGTGTGAAACCATATGGATAGTTTGGTCAAACGGGGGGATATCTTCTACGCGGATCTGTCCCCGGTGGTGGGCAGCGAGCAGGGAGGCACCCGGCCGGTGCTCATTGTACAGAACGATACCGGCAACCGTCATTCCCCCACGGTCATTGCCGCGGCCATCACCAGCCAGACGGGGAAGGCCCGGCTTCCCACCCATATCAACATCGCCGGGGGCAGCGTGGGCCTTTCCAAGGATTCCGTGATCCTTCTGGAGCAGATCCGCACCATTGACAAGCGCCGCCTCCGGGAGCACATGGGCCGCCTGGACGACGCCCACATGGCCATGGTAGACGACGCCATCGCCGTCAGCTTCGGTCTGCCGGAAGTGAAATAAGGAAGGCGTTTTTCTGCCGTTCACAGAAATTTTCCGGTTTTTGGTCTTTACAGCCAACGCAACATCAGCTATAATATAAACATTCTTTTGAAAAGGAGCTGAAGACCATGACGGATCAGGATACTCTGACCTTCAACGTGCCCGATGACAAAGAGAACATGCGCCAAATCCTCCGGAGTGTGTTCGAGGCCCTGACCCAGAAAGGGTACAATCCTGTGAATCAGATTGTGGGCTATCTGCTGACCGAAGACCCGACTTACATCACGAACTATGGCAACGCCAGAAGCATGATCTGTAAGATCGATCGGGACGAGCTGATGCAGGCGCTGGTGCGTGAGTACCTTTTCGAGCACTGAGTAACCCGGCTGAGGGGCTTTTGCCGCGGCAAAAGCCCCTCATTGTGTACCTTGACAGCTTCATATCGCCCTCCGTTTTTGCGCAGATTACACAGCTATTTTTGCGTAAATTAAAAACATTCTAGAAAATTCAGCACTTTTTTCAAATCCCGCTTGACAGGATTGTTACAATGTGTTACAATTCGATTACATTTTGCACAGGAGGTTCTTACTATGGCTGAAGAGAAGACCGTTCTCACGTACAAAGGGCATCCGCTGATGCGGAAAGATAACCTGATCTACTACGGCTCCATGGCCGACGATTATATCGTAATGCTCCAGATTCTGGACAGCAAGAAGCAAGGCGACACCGACATGGCCACCCGGGTTTCCGTCCAGCTCCAGCTGACGGATCCCACCGCCAGAAGCAGAGACCGCGTGGTCAAGAAGAGCGAAAAAGGCGACCTGTACACCGCCCTGGATGTGGGCTGCGTGTGGCTGGAACGCGCTCTGGCAGGCAAATAACGAAATATCCCAAAAACATATTTTCCCAAAGCAAAACGGAGGTCCCATATGAAGTTTTCCAAAAGAATGTTCCTTATGCTCCTGACCGTAATGCTCCTGGGTTCCGTCCTTTCCCTCCCGGCCTTTGCCGCGGAAAGCGACTGCATCCAGGGCATTGCTTTTGTCAACGCCTCTTCCCTGCGGCTGCGCGGCGAAGCGTCCACAAGCGGCAAGATCCTGGGCAGCGCGACGAAGAATGAAGTCGTCGTTCTGCTGGGCAAGGAGGGCGACTGGTACAAGGTCAATTACAACCTGACCGTGGGCTATATGCACAAGGACTACCTGAAAACCGCAACGAAAGAAAACGCCGAGCTGGGCTACGGCAAGGTCACGGCCAGCGCCGTGAATCTGCGGCAGAAGCCCACCACCGCTTCCGCGTCCCTGGGTACCGTCAGCAGCGGCGGCAAGTGCTATATCATCGGCGTCAACGAGGGCTGGTATAAGGTCATTTCCGGCAGCAAGATCGGCTACATCCGCAGCGACTATCTGGCCCTGACCGAAGCGCCCTACGAAAACGCCGCCTCGCCCAACAGCCCCAAATTCTTCCGCCTGGGCAAATCCACCGGCGTGACCCCCAGCGCCGCGGCGCTGAACGGCGTGTCCAGCAGCGCTTCCGGCTCCTCCGGCGCCAATATCTCCGGCGCGGCCATTGTGGCCGAGGCCCAGAAGTACTTAGGCGCTCCCTATGTGGCAGGCGGCGCCAGCCCCAGCGGCTTCGACTGCTCCGGCTTTGTGTATTACGTGCTGAAGAGCCTGGGTATGTCCGTATCCAGGACCCCCGCCGCCCAGTTCGTCAATATCGGGACCAGCGTCTCCAAGGACAATCTGCAGCCCGGCGACCTGGTGTTCTTTATTACATCCTCCTCCGGCAATGTGTCCCATGTGGGCATCTACACAGGCAGCGGCCAGTTCATCCACGCCCCCAACTCCCGCTCCACCGTGTCCTACTCCGACCTGACCACAGGCTACTGGAGCCAGCACTACTACGGCGCGAAACGGGTAGGATAAATCCACTTCGCAAAATCTCCATACCCGGAAACGGAAAATACCGTTTCCGGGTATTTTTCTGCCATTTTTGCGCACACTACCCCAAAAAGGAGTGAAACACATGGCAGATAACAAACGGGGCCGCGGCAGCTTTCTGCTGCCGAAGCCGCCGGTGATCGCGGCCTGGGCCAGCGTGGCCGGAAAAAAGGAGAGCCAGGGTCCTCTGGGCCATTGCTTCGACAAGACCAGCCAGGACACCTTTTTCGGTCAGAAAACCTGGGAGCAGGCGGAAAAGGCCATGCAGGAGACGGCCCTGGGGCTGCTGCTGCAAAAGGCAAACCTACAGCGCTTTGATCTGGACCTGGTGCTGTCCGGGGATCTGCTGAACCAGTGCATCGGCTCGGCGTTTTCCGTGCGCAATACGGGGCTGCCCCACCTGGGGCTTTACGGGGCCTGCTCCACCATGGCGGAGAGCCTGCTGCTGGCCTCCGTGGCGGTGTCCGCCGGGATCGCGGACCGGGTGGCGGCCATGACCAGCTCCCATTTCGCCTCCTCCGAACGGCAGTACCGGTTCCCGCTGGGCTACGGCGGCCAGCGAACCCCCACCGCCCAGTGGACGGTGACAGGCTCCGGCGCGGCTCTGGTCTGCCGCTCCGGCAGCGGCCCCCGGATCACGGCGGCGACCATCGGTTCCGTAACGGACCTGGGCATCCAGGACGCCAACAATATGGGGGCCGCCATGGCCCCGGCGGCTCTGGCCACCATCCGGCAGCACCTGGAGGACCTGGGACGGGAACCGGAATACTACGACCGCATCGTTACCGGGGACCTGGGCCAGTACGGCAAGGAGCTGCTGCTGGAGCTGGCCAGAAGAGAGGGGCTGTCCATCGGCGGGCGGCTGGAGGACTGCGGCTGCATGGTATTCGACAATACCCGCCAGGACGTCCACGCCGGAGGCTCCGGCTGCGGGTGCAGCGCCATCACCCTCTGCGGGCACTATCTGGGCCAGCTGCAAAAGAAGAAGCTGCGCCGGATCCTGTTCTGCGGCACCGGGGCGCTGCTGTCGCCCACCTCCACCCAGCAGGGGCTGCCCATTCCCGGAGTCTGCCACGCGGTGGCCATCGAAGAGGAGGCGTAAGCAATGGAATACCTGAAAGCGTTTCTGGTGGGCGGGGCCATCTGCCTTGTGGGCCAGCTGCTCATCGACAAGACCAAGCTTACCCCGGCGAGGATCCTGGTCAGCTATGTTGTCATCGGGGTGATCCTGGGGGCCGTGGGGCTGTATGAGCCTTTCGCGGAGTTCGCCGGGGCCGGGGCCACGGTGCCGCTGACGGGCTTCGGCAATACGCTTGCCAAGGGCGTCCGGGAGGCGGTGGACAAGCAGGGCTTTCTGGGGGTCTTTACCGGCGGCCTGAAGGCCACCGCCGGAGGCATCACCGCCGCCATAACGGCGGGACTTCTGGCGGCCATCCTGTTCCAGCCCAAGGATAAATCCTGAATTTCGGGGCAAACTACCCCTGCGGCGGAAGCCGCCGAAAAAAGAAGGAGGAATCGATTCTATGAATAACAATCAGAACCGCAGCCAGAACCAGCAGAATCAGAACCAGAATCAGAATCAGCAGAATCAGAACCAGCAGAGCAAAAACCAGAACCAGCGCTAAAAGGCCCCCGGTCGCCGCGGCAAAAACGCGGCGACCGGGTTTTTTTGCGTTCCTGTTCAAGCTCCCAAGGCTTTTACCCTTCCTTTTCCCGGCACTGGTCGATATATTCGGTCAGCTTGCGGATGAAAATCTGCGCGGCTTTGGAAAGGTAAACCGATCGCTTGTACACCGCCGCAAGGGTACACCGCATTGGCGGGTCGTTCACGGTAAAGAGCACAGCGTCCCGCGACGGGAAAAAGCGGCTGTGCGTACCCGCCTCCGGTACAAATGTAAATCCCAGGTCGCAGGCGGCCATATTGACCGCGGTAGTCACATTGGATGTACGTAAGATGCAGTTCAGGACCATATCGTTACGGCTGAGCATGGTATTGATATATTCTGTAATGTGCTGCCCCGGCTTTGTCAGCACAAAGGGCTGCTGGGCAAATTGCCGGATATCCACATTGGGATGCGCACAGTCCGGATGCCCGGCGCATATTCTCTTTACCAGCTCGTTTTCGCGGCTTCCCACCAAGTAAATATACTCTTCCGCAACCGGAAGATAGGAGACATTGGCATAGCTTACGGGCAGGTTCATAATACACAGATCCACATCTTCATTCATCAGGGCCGCTTCCAGCTTTGCCGCGGAACCCTCCATCAGCTCGACGGAGATCAGCGGGTATTCCTGAAGAAACATATGCAGAAAATCCGGCAGCATGACGCTGGAGCGCCACAGGGGCATTCCGATCCTCAGAGTGGCACGCCCCTCAAACTGGATCTCCGAGATCCTGGTCCGGAGGTTACGTTCCTCATTTTTGACGTGCTGAACGTACTCATAATAGTACTTCCCCGCGTCTGTAATTTTCAGTTCCCCCTGTGTGCGGGCAAACAGGCGGATGCCCAAATCTGTTTCGAGATTGCGCAGATACTTCGTCAGTGCGGGCTGGGAAATGTACAGCCTTTCCGCAGCCCGCGAAATGCTCTTGCATTCTACGATCTGAAGAAAATAGTCAAAATTTGGAGATATCATACAAAAACACCTCTTCATTTCTTTTGCTATAACCAATTGGTTATTCTGTAGTCCATTTTTTGTGTATTTGACATTTCTATGCTGCGATGATATCATCAACTCGTATAAAAAGCAACAGGAAAATGCAGATTATTTAAGTCAAAATTACAATTTTAGTTGTGTTTATTCTGTGCTTTATTTCCAATCAGTTATATTATATCGATATGGAGGTATACATTGTGAACGTATTTGATGAAAAGTATCGGGCACGGTTCGAGAAGCTCTCTACCACCAATGTCGCCGACGCAGAGGACGCGCTGGGCGTTAAGGGCGCTACCTACGGCATTCGTCCGCTGCGCGAGAACTGGGGCAAGGTCGTCGGCAGAGCCGTCACCGTGAAAATGGCGGCCGCGGGCGAGGTCAAAAACAAGCATCACCTGGGAATGACGGCCATCTCCCTGGCCGAGCCGGGCGACATCATTATCATCGACAACGGCGGCCGTCTGGATACCTCCTGCTGGGGCGGCATCCTGGCCAACAGCGCCAAAGCGAAGGGCGTCGGCGCCGTGATCGTAGACGGCGCCACCCGTGACCTGGACGACTGCATCGAGATCAATTTCCCGGTGTACGCCAGAGGCACCGTCGTCTGGACCGCCCGTGGCCGGATCATGGAGCAGAGCACCAACGAGATGATCTCCTTCGGCGGCGTACAGGTTCAGCCCGGCGACGTTGTTATGGGCGACCGAAGCGGCGTTGTGATCGTCCCCCGGAGCCATGTGGACGAGGTCCTGGAAAAAGCGGAAGAGCTCTACGAAAAGGAAGAGGCAATGGTTCGTGAAATTCTCGCCAGCGGCGACGTGCTTGGCGTGGATAATAAGTTCGGCTATGAGAAGATGCTGAAGTAAGGAGGTTTCCATGGAGGAAATTGTAGAACGTCTGAAGAAGCTGGATGTAGCCAGCGTATCCGACGCGATGGACAAGCTGGGTATCCCCTGCGGACTGCTCGGCATCCACGCGGTGGTGCCCGGCAAGCACATCTGCGGCCGCGCGTTTACGGTGCATTATGTGCCCAACGGCGTGGTCAAGGGAACCGTGGGTGATTTTCTGGACGATGTACAGCCCGGTCAGGTCGTTGTGATCGACAACGGCGGCCGCCTGTACTGCACGGTCTGGGGCGACATCATGACCTTCGTCGCCACCCGCAAGGGCATTGCCGGTACGGTGATTGACGGCGTCTGCCGCGACATTCCCGGCATTAAGGAGAACGATTATCCCATCTTTACCAAAAGCACCTACATGGTGACGGGCAAGGACCGGGTCACAGTGGATTATGTGAATAAGCCCGTAGCCATCTCCGGCGTGCAGGTCTGTCCCAATGACCTGATTCTGGCGGACGACACCGGCGTTGTCTGTATCCCGGATGCCGTGGCGGAAAAGGTCGCGGAAATCGCCGAGAACATCGAGCGGACCGAGCAGAAAATCATTGCGGAAGTAAAGGCCGGCTCCACTCTGAAAGATGCCCGGGCCAAGCTGGGCTATCACCACCTGCAGACTCACGAGGAAACAAAATAACCGGAAACGGTAATAAAAATAAAATTGGGGGACCTAACACATGAAAAAGTTTCTGTCACTGACTCTCGCGCTAATCATGCTTGTCACCTGCTTCGCCGGCTGCGGCAAGAAAGCCGACGCCACGCCTTCCGCGAATCAGAATGCCTCCTCTTCTGACAGCGCCGCGGAATGGCCTAAGAAAGATATTCGGGTCCTGGTGGGCTTCAAGGCCGGCGGCACCTCCGACCTGGGCACCCGGCTGCTGTTTGAGGCGGCAAAAAAAGAGCTAGGCGTAAACATTATTGTCGAAAACGTCACTGGCGCGGGCGGCTGGAACGCCTGGTCCGAGCTGAAAAAGGCAAAGCCCGACGGCTACACCCTGGCCCTGGTCACTGACCCCACCATTTACGGCGGCTACCTGGATCCCTCCAACAACCGCACGGACAGCATCCACGACTTCACACCCATCGTAAACCACGTTTCCGACGATGCCTGCATTGCGGTCAACCCCACCGATGACCGTTTTGAGACCTTTGCGGACCTGGTCGCATATGCCAAGGAGCACGACGTCACCGCCACCACTACCGGCGTGGGCAGCCAGGTACATCTGATGATGCTCCGCCTGAACGACGAGTTGGGCACACGCTTTATTCCCGTCCACACCACCGGTACCTCCGAGGGCAAGACCATGATCCTTGGCAAAAACGTAGACTGCTTCTTTGCCTGCGTAGGCGACATTGCTCCCTCCGTCAACAACGGCGAGCTGAAGTGTCTGGCCGTTTCCTCCGAAGAGCGCTCCGAGTTCATGCCTGATGTTCCCACCATGGTAGAACAGGGCTTCCCCCTGGTATATGCGTACTCCGCCCGCGGTATTATCGGACCTGCCGGTATGGATCCCGCTGTTGTTGAAAAGCTGGCAACCATTCTGAAAAACGCCATGGAGAGCCCCGAGCACAAGGACGCCATGGACCAGATGAGCCTGCGGATCAACTACATTGGAACGGAGGAGTATACCCAGATGCTCAACGATGACGAAGAGCTTATGAAGGGCTATTCCGAGCTGTTCGGCTGGAAATAAAGAAATATACATAGAACTCGCAAAACAGATGGGCGGCGCCGGAAAAGGAGTTCCTTGACTGGAAGTCCATCCCCGGTACCGCCCGCCGCACAAATAATATGAGGTGATTGTATTGAAATCAAAGCTGCGGATCCACCCGGACGTAATAATTTCAGTGGTCGCGATCCTGTTTTCAGCCGTGCTGATGTTTGAGATCCGGGACTACCCCAAGGATGTCCGGCTGTTTCCCATGGTATTTCTTCTCTTTTTCCTGTTCTTTATGGTGATCGTTCTGGTTCGCGGGATCAAAAAGACCGTGGCCAAAACCAAAAACGCGGAAGCCGTTCCGGAGAGTGAATGGTGGTGCAAGTTGGAAACCATCCGCAACCCGCTGATTACCGCCGCTTTCATTGTTGTTTACGTAGCCCTAATTGGAATCGTTGGCTTTTATATTGCGTCTGTCTTGTATATGTGTTCCGCAATGTATTACTTTGGCTCCAAAAAGATCCTTTTGAATCTGGCGATTTCCATCGGCACCATGGTGTTTGTCTATGCGCTGATTACATGGCAGCTCAGCGTATCTCTCCCCATGGGTCTCATTTTTGAAGCGATCTTCGGCTAAGGAAGGGGGATAAAAATGGTACAAGAGATTTTGAAAGCTTTATTCAGTCTTCAGACGTTGGTCGCATTGCTGGTCGGCGTATGCGGAGGCACGGTGATCGGCTGTCTGCCCGGTCTGAGCGCTTCCATGGGCGTGGCGCTGCTTTTGCCCATGACCTACAGCATGGACACGATCCCCGCAATGGTCATGCTGACAGCAATCTACACCTGCGCTATTTACGGCGGCTCTATCTCCGCGATTCTGATTCACACTCCCGGTACGCCGTCTTCGGCGGCAACGGCCCTTGACGGCTATTCCATGACCCTTCAGGGGCATGGCCTGAAAGCCGTGGGCTACAGCACCTACAGTTCTATGGTCGGCGGCGTTCTCAGCGCCATTGCGCTGTTCACCATCTCCCCCGCCCTGTCTCTGCTGTCCCTGAAATTCAGCTCCGCAGAGTACTTTTTCATCGCGATTTTCGGCCTGACCATCATTGCCAGCGTTGCCGCTGACAACATCGTAAAGGGTCTGGCTGCCGGCGCGCTTGGGCTGGTGATTGCCTGCGTCGGCGCCGACCCGCTGACCGGTTACGCCCGCTTCACCTTCGGCACCCAAGCACTGCAATCCGGTATCAACTTCGTCCCCGCCTTGATCGGTCTGTTCTCTGTCTCCCAGGTCATGATTACCTCCGAAACCATTTTCCATCAGGAAAAGAAGGAGTTCGCCTCCACAAAGGGACGCTTTTGGCCCACCGCAAAGGAAGTGGTCAAAACCCTGCCCACCGTTCTCAAGAGCTCCATCATCGGCATCTTCATCGGCATTCTGCCCGGTGCGGGCGGCGATATTGCCTCCTGGGTCGCCTACAACATGGCGAAAAGCAGCTCCAAGGAGCCCGAAACCTTCGGCAAGGGAAATCCCATCGGCATCTGTGCTTCCGAAGCGGCCAACAACGCCGTTACCGGCGGCTCCATGATCCCCCTGCTGACCCTGGGTGTTCCCGGCAGCGCGGTGGCCTCCATCCTTTTGGGCGGCTTTTTGATTCAGGGCATGCAGCCCGGACGGGAGCTGTTCACCACCGGTGCGGTCAACACCTATTCCATCATCGTCGGCTTCACCATCGCCAATATCCTGATGGGTCTTTTCGGCGCTTTTGTGGCAAAGCATCTGATCAAGGCGACTCTGGTCCCCTCCGCCATTATGACCCCTGTCATCGTTGTTCTTTCTGTGGTTGGTTCCTTCGCCATCAACCGGAATCTGTTTGACGTTTACGTTATGGTCTTCTTCGGCCTGATCGGTTACGTGATGGTCAAGTCCCATTTCTCCACCGCCGGTATCGTGCTGGCGCTGGTTTTGGGCAATATGGCTGAGATTGGTTACCGGCAGTCCCTCATCATGGCAAAGGGCAATGTGCTCACCTACTTCCTGGGCCGCCCCATCTGCCTGGTTCTGTTTGCGCTGATCGTGATCTCTCTGGTGATTCCCGCGGTAAGGAGCTTCCGCAAGGCCAAAGTGAAATAAGGAAACGAGGAACATTGGTATGACTATTACTGCGCTTTATTTGGATAAGCTCAACGCACACATGGAAAAAATGCTGCTGGACCGGATGCCGGAAGGCGTTGATATCCGCTTTCTGAATCCCACCACCGGCAAAAAAGGCGAGCTGAAGGATGCCGACATTCTGATCGACACCACCTTCCAGGTGACAAAAGAGATCATCGACAGCTGCCCCAGGCTGAAGCTCATCCAGCGTACCGGTATCGGCGTGGACATGGTGGATGTAGCCTACGCAAAGGAGAAAGGCATTCCCATTTCCGTCTGCCGTGGGTTCAACAGCGTATCCGTCGCCGAACTGGCCATCGTGGACATGCTGGCCCTTTACCGCCGGCTCCCCTTCATGGACGCGACCATGAAGCAGGGCCAGTGGCACACTTGGACCTACCGCCATATGAGCTATGAACTGACCGGAAAGACCGTGGGCGTTGTAGGCGCGGGCGCGATCGGCCGCAACGTCATCAAGCGCGTCAAGGCCTTTGACACCACGGTGCTCTACTACGATGTTTACCGTCTACCTGAGGAGAATGAAAAGGAGCTGGGCATCACCTTTGTGCCCCTGGACCGGCTGATCCGGGAATCCGACGTGATCACGCTGCACCTGCCCCTACTGCCCACCACCAAGGGGATGATCGGCGCGGAGCAGCTGAAAGCCATGAAGAATACCGCCATCCTGGTGAACACCGCCAGAGACCTGCTGGTCGATCTGGACGCTCTGGCAGACGCCCTGCTGGCAGGTGAGATCACCGGCGCGGCCATCGACGTCCTGGATCCCCTGACCCCCGCCAGTCCCCTCTACCGGGCAAAGGACACGAATCTGATCCTGACGCCCCACATCGGCGCGGCTACCTACGACAACTACGACCGGGTCTACCGTCTCTGCGCCGAGAATATCAGGCACCTGATGGCCGGCGAACCGGCGGAAGGCCTGCTTTAAGAAAGAGGCGGCTCCAATGGCAATCGGATGCAGAATCATAACGGATTTCCCCAGAGCCACCGCTGAGCAGGTCGCCCTGTTCCGTGGGATGCCCGTGGCCAATATTGACGACAACATGAACCGCATGGGCGCTTTTGACGCCGATATCGTCCCCTTCGGCAACAAGGGACAGCTGCTGGGCCCGGCCTTTACCGTCCGCGTCCCGGAGGGCGATAACCTGATGTTCCACGCGGCCATGGATCTGGCCAAGCCCGGAGACGTCATCGTCATCGATGCCGGCGGCTACAACAACCGTGCCATCTTTGGTGAACTCATGGCTACCTACTGCAAGAGCAGGGGCATTGCCGGCATCGTCTGCGACGGCGCGATCCGGGACAGCGACGCTCTGTCCAATATGGAGAATTTCCCGGTGTACGCCTGCGGCGTAACACCCAACGGCCCCTATAAAAACGGCCCCGGCGAGATCGGCGTTCCCGTGGTGATCGGCGGAAAGACCGTTTACCCCGGTGATATCATCGTCGGCGACGCGGACGGGGTACTGGCTATCCGTCCTCAGGACGCGGAAGTCCTGGCGGCGGCAACCCGTGCCGTGCAGAAAAAGGAAGCGAAAATTATCGATGACATTCTGCAAAAAGGCTCCTATATCCGCCCCTGGGTCAACGAAAAGCTGAAAGAAATCGGCTGCGAGTTCCTGTAAGGATATACGCAGCGAAAGCAGGAGGATACACCCTATGGATGTAAAGGCTTACGCTCTGGAAAAGGGCTACCACTATGGGCATATGACAATCGGCGAGTGCATCGAGGCGGCGGAAGCCCTGCGTATGCGCGTCGGTGATGTGATTCTGGAAGAAGCGGTGGGCTTTACCGGCCGGTCCCGCGAGACAGTTATCCAGGACATGGAAGACGCCTTTGCCCACAACGTTCACGCCACCACCATCGGCCTGACCTCGGGCCGCAGCATTCTGCTGGGCGAGATCGGCAAGGACCTCAACAGCGGAAACGTGAAGATCATCGACGACGCTTTCGTCAACCGCATTGTCACCATCACTCTTGCCGCTCAGGTGGGCAACCACACCATTGGCCTGCGGCCCTGCGCGGGTACCGGCGATTCCTGTCCCTATACCGGCTTTGTCATGGCCGTCCGGGAGTTCTACCCGGACGACAAGGACCTCCAGGCCCGGATCATGGCAGTCATTCTGAAAATCGGCGGTATGTACCGCATCGGCAAGTGTACCACCGGCTGCAACATGGAGGGCATCGGCGCGGGCGCCTGCTGCACCGCCGCGGCTTTCGTGGAGCTGGCCGGGGGCACGCCCCGGCAGATGGAGACCGCCATGGTGCTGGCCATCTCTCCCACCATTGCCGTGCCCTGCACGCCCCGGGTATTGGTGCCGGGCCTGTGCGCCACCCATATCGGCAGCGGCATTCTGATTGCCCGGCTGGCAAGCCAGCTGGCAATGTACACCTCCATTCCCTCCTCCGTTCCCGCGGATGTGATGATCGCCATGGCCGCCCAGTGCCATTTGCAGTCCGCGGAGCACGTTGTACCGGTGACGATCCAGTATATGGAGCCGTTCTTCCGGAGGGACAGCCGCGTGGAGGCGTACATCGACCCCGGCGTCAAAGCGGACGAGCTTCAAAGGAAGGAGGAGATCACGGAAAAAGCCGCAAAAGAAAGCCAGGCCCTGGCGGACCGGTCCAATCTGATCATCGCGCCCTTCGGCGACGCGGTGGTTGGCGGCAGCAGCGAGGGCGTCGGTTCCCCCACCAACTGCGGCCGTCTGGCACACTACCTGGCGGAGGGCAAGATCAAAAAGGTCCGCATTGAGCTGTGCCCGGAGCTGTTCGCCCGCCGCGCCACCAATATCCCCGGCATCCTCATGGCCGCCGTAAAGGGCTGCAGCACCGCCGACGCGGACGCCTATAAGGCCATTATGGAGGACGTAAAGGCGGAGGGCGTAGAGGTCGAGATCGTCGAGGTCGACGCGCCCCACGTTCAGAACGTCTATATTGAGGCCGAGGGCCGCAATGCCTGGGTCAAGTCCCTGAATCGTGCCGGCGCCCGGCTGGTGCTCATCGATTCCTCCGCGGGACTCGAGAATACCCGGCAGCTTGCCAAGGAACTGAACATCACTGTGATTGAGTAAACCTATCCCGGTTTCTCGCGGAAGCGATACGCCCGATAACGGCTGAGCTCTGAGGCAGCGGATCCCAGCCCAGGGTTTGAATACATTGGATCGTTGCAATCCCCTCTGAAACTGCAACCCCCCGGAAGCATTCGCTTCCGGGGGTCTTGTCTATATGGGGTTTACCGCACGGCCTTGGTGGCCACGATGTCTACGCCGGTGCCGGCCGCATCCTTCAGGAGGATGTCGCCGATCTCCACCGGGGCGGCGGCAACCACATTCTTCAGGGCGGCGGCCACCGCGAAGATCTTGCCCTTGGGGATATCCTGGGCAGTCTTGCAGCTGACGACGCAGGCCCCGGTTTTGCTGCCGGTGAGCCTTACGGTGCTGGTGACGATGCGGGTGGGGTTGGTCACTTCCTTGCGGGCGTATTCCTTGCCCCGCTTGCAGGTGAAGCCCACGATGTCCTTCACTTCCCCGCCGTCCAGCGTCACGGTAATGGCGCAGCCCAAGGGGCAGCCGATGCAGGTCAATTCACGTTTTTCCATGGTTACGCCTCCTCCACCGCAATGTGGATCCGCTTCAGATCCGGATGGGCCGCCAGAGCTTCCTTCGTCAGCTTCAGCTCCTCCATCTCGCCGGGGGCCATAACGGGGCGCTTGCGGCTGACCACCGCCTCATCGTCCAGATACAGCCGCACCCGGCGGTTCTTCATGACGCCGCCTACCCGGAAGCGGATCACCAGATCATCGGAGACCCGCTTGGGGTCGATGCTGGCAGGCACCGTATACCGGGGGCCGCCCTCGAAGGTAACGTTTATCTCCCCTGCCCCGGTCTGGGGCCCCTGCTCCAGATACCGCACCGCCGCCCGTCCGGCCGCCGCGGCTTCCTCGGACACGAAGTCCACCAGATCGTGTACATGGAGCACGTTGCCCGCGGCGAATACGCCGGGAATATTGGTTTGCAGGCTCTCGTCCACAACGGGACCGTTGGTCACGGGGGAAATGGTCACGCCCATGCCCCGGGACAGCTCGTTCTCCGGCAGCAGGCCGCAGGACAGCAGCAGAGTATCGCAGTCGTAGTGAATTTCCGTGCCCGGAATAGGCTTCCGGTCCGGACCGACCTCGGCAATGGTCACGCCCGTTACCCGCTCCCGGCCCTGGATATCCACCACGGTGTGGCTGAGCTTCAGGGGAATGTCAAAATCGTTGAGGCACTGAACGATGTTCCGCTTCAGGCCGCCGGAATAGGGCATCAGCTCGGCCACCACCAGCACCTTGGCCCCCTCCAGCGTCATGCGCCGGGCCATGATCAGGCCGATGTCGCCGCTGCCCAGAATGACCACTCTCCGGCCGGGCAGGAAGCCCTCCATGTTCACCAGCCGCTGGGCCGTGCCCGCGGAATAGATACCGGCGGGACGGAAGCCCGGAATGTTCAGCGCGCCCCGGCTCCGCTCCCGGCAGCCCATGGCCAGGATCACGGCGGCCGCCTCGATCTCGATAAGGCCGTCGGTACGGTTGACGGCGGTGATTCTCTTGTCCTCGGAAATGGACAGTACCATGGTGTTCAGCTTATACGCGATCCCACGGTCCAGCACCTGCTTCGCGAAACGGGCGGCGTACTCCGGGCCGGTCAGCTCCTCGCCGAAGGTATGCAGGCCGAAGCCGTTGTGGATGCACTGGTTCAGAATACCGCCCAGCTGATTGTCCCGCTCCAGGATCAGAATGCTGCGGCAGCCGGCATCGTAGGCCGCAATGGCCGCCGCCAGACCGGCGGGACCGCCGCCGATGATGACAATTTCGTATTTCATCCCTTGCGCACCTCCCCGATACTGTCCTTATTGACGCCCACAATGAGACGGGACGCCCCGCCGCACTTGGTGATCTCCGCCTGGCTGACGCCCAGCTCCCGGGCCAGGATCTCCATGACTCTGGGGGAGCAGAAGCCCGCCTGGCAGCGGCCCATGCCCGCCCGGGTGCGGCGCTTTACGCCGTCCAGGCTCTTGGCCCCCAGGGGACGGCGGATGGCGTCAACGATCTCGCCCTCCGTCACCTGCTCGCAGCGGCAGATGATCTGGCCGTAGGCAGGGTTCTCCCGGATGAGCGCCTGGTACTCTTCCTTGGACAGCGTCTTCGGATCCAGAACGCCCTTTCGGGTGGCGATGAAGTTCTCCTTCTCCGCAAGGCTCAGCTTCTCCCGCAGCAGCTCCGCCACGGTCTGGCCGATGGCGGGGGCGGAGGTCAAGCCGGGGGACTCGATACCGGCACAGTCCACGAACCCGGGCGCGCCCTCCGCCTCGCCGATAACGAACTCATGGTGATCCTCATGGGCCCGGAGACCGGCGAAGCTGGTAATGGTCTGCCGGATGGGCAGATTGTCCACGGAGATGCCTGCCTTGGCGATCAGGTCGTCCAGCCCGGCGGCGGTGGTATTGGTGCCGTCCCGGTCCTCGATGTCGATGGCCGTAGGGCCGACAATGATATTGCCGTGGACGGTGGGGCTTACCAGAACGCCCTTGCCCAGCTTGCCGGGCAGCTGGAACACCGTATGGGTGACGAAGCCGCCGGTCTGCTTGTCCAGCAGGCAGTAGTCGCCCCGGCGGGGGGTAATGTGCAGCTTCCGGGTGGAGACCATGTTGTGCAGGATATCCGCGTACACGCCCGCGGCGTTGACCACATATCGGGTCTGGAAGTCGCCGCCCTCCGTATGGATGGTCCAGCAGCCGTCGCCTCTGGTGAAGCCCGTTACCTTCGTGTTGAACCGGAATTCCACACCGTTGGCGTTGGCGTTCTCCGCCAGGGCAATGGTCATGTTAAAGGGGCAGACGATACCGCCGGTGGGGGCCCACAGGGCGGCCACAGCGTCTTTGCTGACGTTTGGCTCCAGCTCGTGCAGCCGTTTGCTATCCACGATCTCCAGCTGCTCCACGCCGTTTTTCACGCCGTTTTCATAGAGGGCCTGGAGCTTCGGCAGATCCTCCTCGGACATGCAGACCACCAGAGAGCCGTTCATCCGGAAGGGGAAATCCAGATCCTTGGCAAGCTGGGGGGCCATCCGGTTGCCCCGCACGTTCATCTCGGCCATGAGGCTGCCGTGGGCAGCGTCAAAGCCCGCGTGGATAATGGCGCTGTTGGCCTTGGAGGTGCCGCAGCACACGTCCTCTGCCCGCTCCAGCACCAGCATTTTCCCCTGATAGCGGGACAGATACCGGGCCACCGCGCAGCCGGTGACACCAGCGCCGATAATAATTACATCGTACAAATAGAACGCCTCCTTCAATGAAAATCGGGCAGCCCAAGAAAACCTTCCGGTAGGAGGGGTTGGGCTGCCCGACACTTACACTAAGAGCAGAATGTATTTGGCCTGTTTACCAGGGGATTGCGTTGTACAGCAGGACAGCCACGATGCCGCCCAGGATGGGTCCTACGATGGGAACGACCAGGCCGTACTTGAAGTTGCTGTCGCCCTTACCCTTGATGGGCAGGATGGCATGGGCAATACGGGGGCCGAGGTCACGGGCGGGGTTCAGGGCATAGCCGGTCAGGCCGCCCAGGGACATGCCGATGGCAACGATGATGCCGAATACCAGCAGCTTGCCTACGCCGGCGTCCAGGCCGGGAACCTGGTTCATGCCGCAGATGGCGAAGACCAGAACGAAGGTGGCGATGGCTTCCTGAATGATGTTGCGGCCGGTGTTGGGAACGGAGGGACCGGTGGAGAACACGCCCAGCTTGGTGCCGGGATCCTCGGTGGCATCAAACTGATCCTTGAACAGGACGTAAACCAGGATACCGCCGACGATGCCGCCCAGGATCTGCGCGATGACGTAGCCGGGAACCAGCGCCCAGTCGAACATGCCGCCGATGGCCAGTGCGATGGTCAGCGCGGGGTTGAAGCTGGCGCCGGAGGCCTGACCGAAGATGAACGCGGGGACCATAACGGCAAGGCCCCAGGCAATGGTGATCTGAATGGAGCCCGCGCCCTTCATGCCGGACTTATTCAGGGTCACGTTGGCGACAACGCCGTCGCCCAACAGGATCAGGATCATGGTGCCCAAAAACTCAGCAATATACGGTAACATAATAAACCTCCCTAAAAATTTCACGGATTTCTTCTATTTCCAGATTTGGGATTCCGGGGGCGTCACGCCCCCGGAGAGAATTCGGGGATCGCAGGGGGGAATGCTCGCTTATTCGTCCTTGGCCCAGCCGTAAGCGCACTTGACGGCCTTGTTCCAGCCCTTGACCTTGGCGGCCCGCTCTTCCTCGCTGATGGCGGGATGGAATACCCGGTCGATGGCCCGGTTGTGAACGACGTCTTCCTTATTGGACCAGTAGCCCACGGCCAGACCTGCCAGATAGGCGGCGCCCATGGCGGTGGTTTCCACACAGGTGGGACGCTGTACCGGCGCGCCGGAGATATCGGACTGCATCTGCATCAGCAGGTTGTTGGCGGAAGCGCCGCCGTCCACGTTCAGGGCAGCCAGCTTAATGCCAGAGTCGGCCTGCATGGCGACCAGAATGTCGTTGACCTGATAAGCCAGAGACTCCATGGTGGCCCGGATGATGTGGTTCTTGTTGACGCCGCGGGTGATGCCCACGATGGTGCCCCGGGCATACTGATCCCAGTGGGGCGCGCCCAGACCCGTAAAGGCGGGAACCACATAGCAGCCGTTGGTATCCTTCACCTTACCGGCGTAGTACTCGGAATCGGGAGCGGACTCAATGAGCTTCAGCTCGTCGCGCAGCCACTGGATGGCGGCGCCCGCCACGAAGACGGAGCCTTCCAGGGCATACTCAACCTTGCCGTCCAGGCCCCAGGCGATGGTGGTGACCAGGCCGTTCTTGGAGAACACAGGCTTTTCGCCGGTGTTCATCAGCAGGAAAGCGCCGGTGCCGTAGGTGTTCTTGGCTTCGCCGGGATGGTAGCAGGCCTGGCCGAACAGGGCGGACTGCTGGTCGCCGGCGGCGCCGCCGATCTTAATGGGGCCGCCCAGCAGGGACGGGTCGGTCTCGCCGTAAACGCAGCTGGAGGGCATGGGGGTGGGCAGCATGCACTTGGGGATATTCAGCTCTGCCAGGATCTCATCGTCCCACTGCAGGGTATTGATGTTGAACAGCATGGTCCGGGAGGCGTTGGAATAGTCGGTGACATGGACCTTGCCGCCGGTCAGCTTCCAGATCAGCCAGGTTTCCACGGTGCCGAACAGCAGCTCGCCCCGCTCCGCACGCTCCCGCACGCCGGGAACGTTCTCCAGGATCCAGCGGATCTTGGTGCCGGAGAAGTAAGCGTCGATGACCAGGCCGGTCTTGGCCCGGAAGGTATCGGTCAGGCCCTTTTCCTTCAGGCTGTCGCAGTACTCGCTGGTACGGCGGCACTGCCAGACGATGGCATGGTAAACAGGCTCGCCGGTGGCCTTATCCCAGACAATGGCGGTCTCGCGCTGGTTGGTAATGCCGATGGCAGCGATGTCGGCGGCGGTAGCGCCGATCTTCTGCATGGCCTCTACGGCGACGCCCAGCTGGGTCGCCCAGATCTCATTCGCGTCGTGCTCCACCCAGCCGGGCTTGGGGAAATACTGGGTGAACTCCCGCTGGGAGACGCTGCACATCTCGCCGTGCTCATTGAAGAGAATGCAGCGATTGGAAGTTGTGCCCGCGTCCAGTGCCATGATGTACTTTGCCATGGAAAATCCTCCTTGTATGATGAAAATGTTACGCAGGGGGTTCTTACATTTTTTATTATAACAGCCGCGGCGGCTTCTGTCATTAGACAAACCCGCGCAGTTGTCAAAAAATACAAATATTTTTATTTTTGCTTTCGTTCCTTGTTCAAACTGTACATAGCCAATCTATGTCAGGCCGGAAGGAATAGAACTGTGCCTGACCTCACGCCGCGGCCAGGACGGAGAATACCGCCCGGAATTTTTCCATGGAGGCTTCCACGTTTACGCTCCCCGGCCGGAGGAGCAGGCCGGTCACGGAGAAAAGCACGCTCTGACTAATGACATCCACGGCCATATCCCGCTGGACCTGGTCCTGGCCGTCCCGGGCGGGAAGCAGCCGCTCCACCTGGGGCCGGATCTCCACATAGATCAGCGCGCAGAGCTGGTCGTCCCCCAGCTCCCGGGAAATCCGCCGCAGCAGGGGCTTCTGCTCCTTCAGCAGCGTCAGCCCCCGGCGGCACCAGCTCTCCGGGTCCTCCCCCGGGTCAAAGCTCAGAGGCTCACAGACCTTCTGGCTGACGATGGTCCGCAGAACGTCGTTGATATCCTGATAATGGTAGTAAAAGCTCTGCCGGTTCATCCGGGTCAGCTCCATGACCTGCTGGACCGTCACTCGTCCGCCGGGCTGGGTGCAGATCAGCTCCTCCACCGCGTCGGCGATTTTCTGCTTTGTATTGCAGCACATAGGCCCACCTCACATCTGCCAGACGGCGGGAGCGGTGCTGGAAATGGCCAGCGCCCCGGCGTCCAGAGCCTGAAGGACTTCCTGCTTTTCGGTGATCAGCCCGCCCGCCAGCACCGGCAGCCCGGTGAGCGCCCGGACCTTGCGGATGACCCCGGGCATCAGCCCCGGCAGAATGTCAATGGCGTCCGGCCGCAGATTCTTCACGCTGAGCAGGGAATCCAGGGCCATGGAATCGATGACAAAGGCCCGGAAAATCGTGAGCATCTGCAATTCCTTGGCCCGCTGGATCATATTGACCCGTGTGGAGATGATGCCGTCCGCCCTGGTGGAATTCCGCAGGAAGTCCACGCAGATCTCCTTGCCGGACAAGCCGGTAATCAGGTCCACATGGACAATGGCGGTTTTGCCCGCGTCCTTGATGCGGTCCACGATCCCCGGGATGCTGCAAACATCCCCATAGAGCACAAACACGATCTGCACGTCCGCCCTGAGCGCCCCTTCCAGTCCCGCGTCGTCCCGGATGGCCGCAATGATGGGATTTGCCTGCAACGCCTTATAAAGCCGTGCTTCCATTCGTTCAGTCCTCCCCTTCTGTCCTGTGCCGGGTGCAAAAAAAGCATGGCAAACAGACGGCGTTAAACTCCGTTTGTTCCCATGCTCATCACTCCGGGCAAAATATTCCGTTGCCTTATTTCTTTTTTATTCTATCATCTATGCACAGAAAATGCAATAAAAACCTCCATTCCTTTGTCGAAAATGTTGTACAAATCTAGACGTAGTTTTTTGGTGAAATTGAGGGTCCTCCTGAACGCGGGAAAAGGACGCGTCCCGTGCCTCAGACTGTCAAAAAACTATGTCATTGCGAGGCAGTGCGCACACCAATGCCATTAAGTTAAGCAATTGACCAATGGCAACGGTGTGTAGGATAACAGTG
>CAVLCF010000095.1:0-25030 GCA_963661735.1 bacterium
TCAGACCATTACCTTCCTATTCTAACAGCTTAGGCAACGAGATGTCTCGGCTCGTAGCTGGCTGCCACTTTTCCGAGGCAAATATATTGTAACAGGAGGAACCTTCATTGATCTACAAGGCGTTTCAGAACATTCAGCTGTCCCGGCTGGGCATGGGCAATATGCGGCTGCCCTCTGTGGACCCCAGTGACCCCAACGCGGCCATCGACTGGAAAAAGGCGGAGGAGATCCTGGACTATGCCATGGCCCATGGTATCAATTACTACGATACCGCATATATCTATAACAACGGCGAATCTGAAAAGTGCGTTGGGGCTGCCCTGAGCAAGTATCCCAGAGACAGCTATTATCTGGCCACAAAGTTCTATTATGAGGCAAACCCGGACTACGAGGCTGTGTTTGAAGAGCAGCTGAAGCGGCTGCGGACCGACCACATCGATTTTTATCTGCTGCACTGCCTGACCGATGGGAATCTGGAAAAATACCTGAATTCCGGCTGTATCGACTATTTTGAGGAGCAGCAGCGCAAGGGCAGGATCAGCTATTTCGGCTTTTCCTCTCACGCCTCCCCCGCGACCCTGCGGAAAATGGCGGACCGGAGGAAATGGGACTTCGCGCAGATTCAGATGAACTATCTGGATTGGGAATTTGCCACCGCCAAGGAGGAATACGAGATCCTTACCTCCCGGAATATTCCCATTATGGTCATGGAGTCCGTCCGGGGCGGCAAGCTGGCGGACCTGGGCGAGAAGCTCAACGCCCAGATGAAGCAGCGGGAACCTGATTGGTCCATCGCCTCCTGGGCGCTGCGCTGGCTGAAGGCCAAGGAGGGCGTCCAGGTTATGCTCAGCGGCATGTCCACCATGGAGCAGATCAAGGACAACGTCAGTGTGTTTGAAACCGAGGACGCCCTGAATGCCGGGCAGATCGCCTTTGCCGCGGAGATGGCCCACGCCCTGAAGGCCAGCCTGACGGTGCCCTGTACCGGCTGCCGCTACTGCTGCGGCGAGTGCCCCCAGGAACTGGATATTCCGGGTATGCTGAAGATCTACAACAGCTACAAATACGAGGGCTGGTGGACCGGCAGCGAGCTGAACGGCATTGCCGGGGACAAGCTCCCAACCCAGTGCCTGGGCTGCGGGGCCTGCATGAAGCATTGCCCCCAGGGTATCGAGATCCCCCAGTACATGAAAAAGCTGGCGAACCTGAAGGAAACCGGAAAAGAATAACCTGCAAGCAGTCCGCCGGAAGCAAACCGGCGGGCTGGCTTTTTATAAAAAGCACGAGAAATCGGACGCTCCGGGATACGGAAAGAGCACCTTCCACAAGAATTTTGAATTCACAGAAAAATGGTTGATTTCTGCGCTTTCCGGTGCTAGAATCTATGTACCGATGGACGGAAAGTCTGTCGAAAGATATAAGATCGGAGGAACTCCATATGAAGAAATTTGGCTTGTTTGGCGCAGGCGTGCTGTTCGGCACCGTGGGCCTGAAGATTTTGGGCAGCAAGGACGCGCAGAAGCTGTACGCCCACACCACCGCGGCGGTCCTGCGGGCCAAGGACAGCGTGATGAAAACCGTCACCACCATCCGGGAGGGCGCAGAGGACGTCTATGCCGACGCCCAGGATATCAACGAGAGCCGCGCCCAGAAGGAAGCCGAGGCCGTTATCGAGGACGTTCCCGCGGAACAGGCGGAATGAGAGAAACCGCTGCCTTAGCGCAGCGGTTTTCCTGTGGGAGAACATAGTATGAAATGCAGTATTTTACATGAATCCAGAGGCCGGATGCGGGTTCACCTGCACTGCGGCCGCATGAGTCTGCGCCAGGCAGATGTTCTGGAATACTATCTGAAAAATGAACAGTCCGTCTGTTCTGTGGCCGTGTTTGACCGGACCCAGGACGCGGTGGTCTGCTACAATGGCGACCGGGCGGCGGTGATTTCCGCTCTGGCCCGGTTTTCCTTTGCCCGGGCTGAAAAAATGGACCTGGTGCCGGACCACACCTCCCGGGCGCTGAACCGGGAGTTTGAGGACAAGCTGGTCATGACGGTCTGCCGCAGAGCCATCAATAAATTGTTCCTGCCCCTGCCTGTGGCGGCGGTCATTACGGCGTTCAAGTCCCTGAAATACATCAAGGAGGGCCTGACGGCGCTGCTTCACGGAAAGCTGTCCGTGGCGGTGCTGGATGCTACCGCCGTAACGGTTTCCGTTGTGCGGGGCGATTTCAATACGGCGGGTTCCGTTATGTTCATGCTTCGGCTGGGCGAGATCCTGGAGGAGTGGACCCATAAGAAATCCGTGGCGGATCTGGCCGGGGCCATGGCGCTGCAGGTGGAAAATGTGTGGATGCAGACCGAGGGAGACGAGGTTCTTGTGCCCGTGGGGCAGGTGCAGGTGGGCGACAGGATCGTCATCCGCACCGGCAGCCTGATTCCCCTGGACGGCAAGGTCCTTTCCGGCGAGGCTATGGTGAACCAGTCCTCCATGACCGGCGAGTCCCAGCCTGTTGCCAAGCGGCCGGGCAGCTTTGTATACGCCGGTACCGTGGCGGAGGAGGGCGAGTGCGTGGTCCAGGTGGAAAAGGCCATGGGCAGCGGCCGGTACGACCGGATCGTGAAAATGATCGAGGAGTCGGAGCGGCTCAAGTCCACCGCAGAGGCCAGCGCCTCCCATCTGGCGGATAAGCTGGTGCCCTACACCCTGGGCGGCACGGCCCTGACCTATCTGATTACCCGGAATGTGACCAAAACCCTGTCCGTGCTGATGGTGGACTTCTCCTGCGCCCTGAAGCTGGCTATGCCCATCGCGGTGCTTTCCGCCATGCGGGAGTGCGCCCAGTTCCATATTTCCGTCAAGGGCGGCCGGTTCCTGGAGAACGTTGCCAGGGCGGATACCATTGTCTTTGACAAGACCGGTACGCTGACCTACGCTACCCCTAAGGTGGCCCAGGTCGTGACCTTCGGCGGCCACGCGGAGCAGGAGATGCTGCGCCTGGCGGCATGCCTGGAGGAGCACTATCCCCATTCCATCGCCAACGCCGTGGTGGAGGAGGCAAAGGTCCGGGGGCTGGATCATCAGGAGTACCATTCTCAGGTCCAGTATATCGTGGCCCACGGCATTTCCAGTATGGTGGAAAATGAGAAGGTCGTCATCGGCAGCGGCCATTTTGTCTTTGAGGATGAGCATTGCGTCATTCCCGAAGGGGAGGAAGAGAAGTTCCGGAGCCTGGACCCCAGCTATTCCCATCTGTACCTGTGCATCGGCGGCAGATTGGCCGCGGTGCTGTGCATTTCCGACCCCCTGCGGGCCGAGGCTCCGGCGGCCATTGCGGCTCTGCATGAATGCGGCTTTACCAATGTGGTCATGATGACCGGCGACAACCGCCGGACGGCCCAGAGTGTTGCCCAGGCTGTGGGCGTGGACAGCTTCCGGGCGGAGGTCCTGCCGGAGGACAAGGCGGCTTTCGTCCGGGAAGCCCGGGCAAAGGGCCATACGGTCATTATGGTGGGCGACGGCGTCAACGACTCTCCCGCTCTTTCCGAGGCAGACGTAGGCATTGCCATTTCCACCGGCGCGGCCATTGCCCAGGAGATCGCGGACATAACGGTGGCCTCCGAGGACCTGCGGGCACTTGTGACCCTGCGGCAGCTCAGCCGCGCGCTGATGGATCGGATCCACCGGAACTACCGTTTCATCATCGGCTTCAACTGCAGCCTCATTGGCCTGGGCCTGGTGGGCATCCTGCCGCCCACAACCTCGGCCCTGCTGCATAACATGTCCACCCTGGGCATCAGCATGAAGAGCATGACCGACCTGCTGCCGGAGAAAGAGGCTTCCTGATTCGCCGGAAGGATCGTACTATAGGCCCGGCGGGGCGGCATGGTTGCCGCCCCGCCGGATTTTAACGAATGGTCCCCATGAAAAACCGAAAACGTGCGTACGTTTTGCCTGTCATCCTTTTTGAAAAAATGCCTATTGGGATGATGGGGAGGATACGGCTTCGACAGCTGGATCTGGCTGTGCTTCCATGCGGCGAAAAAGGATTTCTTTGTGTATAAATATACGATATGCGTTATAAAAATCCCAAAAATTGACTTTTACAGGATATTAACATGCTTTGAATGCGGCTTGCCGCATTCTTTTTTATTTGAGACTCCGGCGGCATGCAGAATGATTTACAATCAAAAATCATACTTTGGTATGATTTACAATTCCCCGAAAACCTGGTACAATGCCAACGAAACGCTGTGCGCGAAGAAAAAAGGGGGATGCCATATGACGGAGCAGATAATTATCCGGAGGACGATCCAGGAGAGCTTTGACAAATTTATGAGGCAGGGAAGAGTTCTTTTTTTCAGCGCCCCCTGCGGATTTGGAAAGACCTGCGTTGCCAATGCTTTGGTAAAGGGGAAAAACGCGCGGATGCTTTCGGCCCGGGACCCGGTGTTCAGGATCCCGCGCAGGGATGAGAACTGGCGCATTCTGCTGGTGGACGATATACAGGACATTCAGGACGAGGAAGCCTGGAAGGAGCTGTACGAGCTGATCCGGGACTGCCCGGACAGACGGTTCCTGCTGCTGTCCCGGGGCGCACCCCACGGAAACCTGATGGTCTTTCAATATACGGGCCTTATGACGGTGCTGGACACGAAGACCTTTTTCTTTGACCGGGAGGATATCCGCCGCCTGCTGGACAGCCGGAATATCCCCTATGCGGACGCCGACCTGGGCGGCATTCTGAAGAAATCCCTGGGCTTTCCGCTGGGCGTGGTCATCACGGCCCAGAAAATGGAGCAAGGGACGCCCTTTTCCCCGGAGGTGGTGGGGCAGTCCTTTCAGGAGGTGTTTCTCTACTTTGAGACGGCGGTGTACAAGCGGCTGGATCTGCCCATCCGGCGCTTTGTTCTGGAGCTGGCGCCCTTTGAAAGCTTCGACCTGGACCTGGCCCGCATTGTGACGGGGGATCCCAACGCTGGGGAGATGCTGGACCGGCTCCAGCGCAACACCTGTATGCTGCTGTATGACGATGTGCTGCGCTTCCGCTTCTGGGAGCAGTTCCGGATGTTCCTGCTGTGGGAGATGGGCCGGGAATATACGCCGGAATGGAAGCGGGCGCTGCTGATCCGGGGCGGCATGTACTACGAGCTGAAGGAGGATTACCCCCGCGCCCTGGACTGCTATACGCAGGGAAGAGAGCATTCCAAAGTATCGGAGCTTCTGATCCGCAGCGCGGAGAATTCCCCGGGTATGAGCCATTACCGGGAGGTGGAGAAATACTACAGGAATCTGCCGGAAAGCGAGATCCTGGCCTCTCCGGCGCTGATGCAGGGCATGAGCATGCTCTGCGCCCTGTCCGGGGATTACACCGGTTCCGAGCGCTGGTATCAGGCGCTGAAAGCCTTCGGAGAGAGATGCAGCCCCCAGGACGCCGTGCTGAAGCAGGTACACAGCTGTCTGGTGTGGCTGGACATCAGCCTGCCCCAGCGGAGCGCGGAAAAAATGGAGGAGATCCTTCCGCACGTAGCTCAGATGCTCCGGCGGAAGGAAGTGACATTGCAGCCCTTCTCCGCCACCAGCGGACTGCCCAGCATTGTCAATGGCGGCAAGGACTTTTCCGACTGGTGCCGGAAGGACGACCTGATGTACAAAACCATGAATGGGCCATTGCGGGCGGTCCTGGGCAAATACGGCGTGGGCCTGGCGGAATGCGCTACGGCGGAGAGCAAATTTGAAAAGGGCGAGGACATCTCCGCCTGGATGCTGGATCTGGTCCAGCGCATGGGCGAAATTCAGCGCGACGGTACCCCGGAGATCGAATTTGCCCTGACGGCCCTGCTGGCCCGAAGCCAGGTGGCCTCCGGCAGGGCAGGGGACGCCAAAAGGACCCTGGACACCCTGCGGACCCGCTTTGAGGATGCCGGGCTGACCCGGTATCTGCCGAATCTGGACGCTTTTCTCTGCCGCGTCGAGCTGCGCATGGGTAATCTGGACGCGGCGGATACCTGGTATCTGGAAAAAGCGCCCAAGGACCCCCTGCATTTTGACGCCCTGAAGCGTTACCAGTACCTGACCCAGGCCGCCGTGGAGCTGGCTGCCGGGCGGACGGAGAGCGTCTTTCTGACCCTGGCCCCTATGGACGAATTCTGCAAGGCCTGCGGACGTCATCTGGACGCCATCAGCGCCAATCTGCTGCGGGCCATGGCACTGTACCGGGACGAGGACGAGGGCTGGCGCGGTTTCCTGAACAGCGCTCTGACGGAGGCGGAGAGCTACCGGTTTGTGGGGCCGGTCAGCACCTTCGGCGTGGCGATCCTGCCGCTGCTGGAGCAGACCGACTGGAAACCGGGCAGCAACTGGTTCAAAACCGTCATGACCCACACCCGGACCCAGGCGAGCTTCTACCCCGATTATCTGTGTCCCAGGCTTTCGCCCAAGGAGACCCTGACGGCTACGGAAATGCGGGTGCTGCACCTGCTCTGCGCGGGCAAGAGCAATGCGGAGATCTGCAAAATTATGGATATCAAGCTGCCGACGGCCAAGACCCATGTGAGCCGGGTGCTGGACAAGCTGGGCGTCAGCCGCCGCAGCGAGGTGAAAAGCGCCGCGAAAAAGCTCTGGCTGATCCCGGAAGAGCTGTAAAAAACAACCGGCGCCGCGGAGTTCCGCAGCGCCGGTCATTTGTTTTCAAGAAAATCATTTGGTCTTATGCAGCTCTTCGGGCATGACGCCGCGGTTGGAGATGGTCTTGGGGGTGATCTCCCCGGCGTCCGTCAGGGCGATCTTGGTCAGGATGGGGCCTACCAGCTCGTAGATCAGAACGGAGAACAGGACGATATTGCGCATGATCGCGCCCTCCGCGCCGAAGTCCGCGGCGACCGTGGCGGACATGCCCAGGGCCACACCGGCCTGGGGCAGCAGGGTGATCCCCAGGTATTTGCATACGGTCTTGGGGCAGCCCATGAACCGGGAGCTGACGCTGGCCCCGATGATCTTACCGGCGGACCGCATGAGGATATACACCAGACCGATGCCAACGACGGCAGCGCTGCCAAATACCCGCAGATCCAGCTCCGCGCCGGAGAGCACGAAGAACAGGACGTAAACGGGGCCGGTCCAGCGATCGGTCCGGTACATGATCTCCTCGGAGAAGTCGCAGAGGTTGCAGAAAACGGTGCCGCACATCATGCACACCAGCAGAGAGGAGAAGCCGATCTCCACGCCGTTTCCGAAGGTCAGCTCGATTTTGGAGAAAGCGGTACACAGGAACACAAAGGCAACGGCCAGGCTCAGGCGCTTGGAGCGGGAGTTGAAGAACTTTTCCACAATGCTGAACACCCAGCCCAGCGCTGCGCCCATGGCCACGGAGGCAACGATCTCAATGAGCGGATTGACCAGCACGGAGATCAGATTGATGGAGCCGGAGGTCAGCGCCTTGGCAATGCCGGTGGAGACGGCGAATACGATCAGACCTACAGCATCGTCCAGGGCCACGATGGGCAGCAGCAGGCTGGTCAGCGGACCCTTGGCCTTGTACTGGTTGACGACCATAATGGTCGCGGCGGGGGCGGTAGCGGTGGCGATGGCGCCCAGCACAATGCAGGTGGAAACCGGCAGCGTGTCGCCCAGGAACAGATGGAGGACGATCAGCCCCAGATCCACGAACAGCGTGGCGGACAGGGCCTGGAAAATGGCAATGACCGTGGCCTGACGGCCGATGTGCTTCAGCTCCTCCATGCGGAACTCATTGCCGATGGAAAAGGCGATGAAGCCCAGGGACACGTCGCTGATAAGGCTCAGCTTTTCCACAAAGTCAAAGGAGGGAAGACCCAGATTGGGGATGCCCAGAGCGCCCAGACACAGCGGCCCGATCAGCACGCCCGCGACCAGATAGCTGGTCACATCAGGCAGATTGAATTTGGAGGAAAGCCGGGAGAGAAACAGTCCGGCAAACATGGCCAGACCGATGGCAAGCAAGTATTCCATAAAGAAATGCCTCTTTTCTTATAAGCGTATTTGAATTTCTTCATTTCGCCTAGCTATTATAGCATGGCTTTTTCCCGATGCAAGAGCCTGTATTCCACAAGAATTCCGGACTTTTTAATGAGGAAATTGTAAACTTTTCTGGATTCCGGACGCAAAACGGGACCTGGGCCGGGAAACGCCGCAGACGTGCTTGATTTGAAGCGGGAAACGGGCTATAATGCGGGTAAAAGGAGGAGGAAAATCATGGAATCTTTCGGTTCTCTCGTAAAAAACTGGCTCGCCGGGGGCCTTGTGGACAAGGTGTTTACGGCAGTCATTACATTGGTCGTGGGTATTCTGGTCATCAAGGCCGTTATGCGGCTGCTGACCCGGGCTCTGGAAAAGTCCAAGCTGGAAAAGGCAGCCTACAGTCTGATCTTGTCCCTGGCCAAGGTGGGGCTTTATCTGCTGCTGGGGCTGAGTCTGGCGACAAGCTTCGGCATTGACGTTACCGGCGTGGTGGCATTGGCCAGCGTGCTGACCCTGGCTGTGTCTCTGGCGCTGCAAAATATGCTGACAAATGTGCTGGGCGGCTTTACCCTGCTGACTACCCACCCCTTCCATTCCGGCGACTATGTGGATATCGGCGGCCAGTCCGGCACCGTGACCCAGATCGACATGAGCTATACAAGGCTGGTGACCCCGGACAATAAGGTGGTCTGCATCCCCAACAGTACGGTGCTCGCCTCCGAGGTTGTGAACTACTCCGCCAACGACACCCGCCGGGCGGAGATCAAGGTTTCCGCGGGCTACGACGCCCCCACCCAGAAGGTCATCGACGCCCTGGCCCTGGCGGCCACGGTGGACAACGCCCTCCTGGAACCTGCCCCCTTCGCCGCGGTGGACAGCTATGGGGACAACGCCATCAACTATACCCTCCGCTTCTGGGCCAAGACCGAGGACTATTGGGATGTGTACTACAAGGTCAACCAGCGGGTCAAGGACATTTTCGACGAGCAGGGGATAACCATGACGTACCCCCATCTGAATGTGCATTTTGATAAAGAATACCTGGAAGCGCGGAAGAAAGGATAAAGGGAGATGGGCCATATTGGGATAGATATGGTGGATATCCGGAGTATCCGCAAGAGCCTGGAACAGGGGTCCGGCGCTTTCCTCCGGCATACGTTCACACCAGCTGAGCAGCAGGCGGCCAAGGCTGCGCCGGACATGGCGGAGTACCTTGCCGCCCGGTTTGCGGTCAAGGAGGCGGCCTTCAAAGCGATTGCCCATTTTACAAAAGCGAAAACCTTTGATTTCCGCATGATTGAAACATTAAACGAGCCGGACGGCTGTCCGGTGATCACTTTGACGGAGCCGCTGAAGGCGCTGATGGATGAGGCGGGCGTTCAGAGCCTGTCCGTTTCCATCTCCACGGAGACGGACTATGCTATTGCCGTAGTGCTGGCGGAATAGAAAATTTCATAGGAAAAACACACGCAGCTGATTCCGGCTGCGTGTGTTTTTTGCTATGCAAAAGCATAGCAAAAATAAGAAATGTGCCATTTCCTCACCCCTGCGGGGCAACCGGAAATGATGCACAAAAACTTCATGCACCGGCATCTGCACATTTTCGTAGTGCAGCGTTCCTGCATGAAGTTTTATGCAAATGTCAGGCCATCCACCAGCTTGGCAACGTAGTCGATGATCTCTTCCCCGGAAACTTCCCGCTCGTGGTTAGACCACCAGCGATAAATATACCACTGGGCTCCTGCCATGGTGTTGAAGCGAAGCATGACCTCCTGCCTGGAGAGCTTCCCGTCGCAGTACAGCACAGCGCCTACGCTTTCCGCCCGCTTCAGCAGCTTTTCCTGGAACGTAGGGCTGCCGTTGGGGCCGGAGAGGAGACGAAACTGCCGCAGATTCCGGCCCACAAATTCGATGGTAGGACGAATGGTCTCTTTTGTGCTGGTTCTGCCGCTGCGGTTCATACTGAGCTTGTAGATGGTGGTGTAGTCGTCCGAAATGCCGTGGATAAAGTCGTTTTCCAGCCTGTCCAGCACCGCGTATACGGAATCGAAATAAAAGTAAAAGGAGCTTCTGCTGACGCCCGCCTGCTTGGCCAGATCGCTGGCCTTGATCTCTGTATAGGGTGTGGTTTCCAGTATATCCAAAAGCGTTGCACAGATTTGGTGCTCGGCGGTCATAACCCGTCCCTCCTTTTTTTGTAAATATAGCACAAAGAAGAAAAATTATCAATAGAAACATTGGAAAAGTTGTATAAACAGCGAATGCTGGACACTTCGACTGTTTGTGTCCAACCGAATCCGGGAATATGCGCAAATAGGAATCGAAAATTGTACATACGGAACAAAAGAACCGTTCTTCAAAGAAATTTCTTTGTGTGATTTAATAAGAGCATCCAAACGAAAGCTTCATACCCCATTCAGAAAGGAGACCTCTGGTATGAAAAATGCTCTGAAAAATGAAAAAACGCTGATGCGTTCCCTGCGGGTCATGGCTGTGCTGGTCATCGTCCTGAACGTGGTGTTCGGCATCGTCGGTGCCGTGGCGGGCAAGGATATGTTCTTCGTCTGTGAAAGCATCTGGGTCATTGCGGGCTTTGCACTTCTGTTCCTCCACGCATACCCCACACTGGGCGGCGCGATGAGCGTGGGAATGGTGATCATCGGCTGCGTGGTGAGTCTGTTCTTTGAGTGTACCGGCATCAACTTCGGCTGGTTCTTCTCCAAGTACATTTACACCAGCTACATTCCCGGCCCGAAGATCTAGGGCTTCAACGCCTATTCCCTCATTGCCTACGGCATCGGCTGCTACATCATCTGGGGCACAGTACGGGCCATGGCAGGCCAGTACAGCGCAAAGCTCACCAAGCGGGATGTGATCGTCATGCCGATCCTGGCCTCCCTGATTCTGGTGACGGTAGACTTTGCCACAGACCCCTTCCTTTCCACCATCAACCACACCCACATCTGGGAAAAGCCCGGTGTCTACTATGGCATCCCCTGGCAGAACTACATGGGCTGGTATCTGATGGCCTATGTGCTGTATCTGGTCATTGCTCTGGTGCAGTATGCGGCGGGCCAGAAGGGCAAGCTGCCGGAAACCCCATCCATTGCCCGGAAAAAGGAATTCTGGATCTATCCGCCCCTTATGTATGCCTCTCTCTGGATTCAGATGCCTTTCTACACCCTGATCTCCAATGTGCAGGAGGTCGTAGTGGAATCCAACGGTCAGACCTTTACCAATCAGCAAATCTATTGGGGCGTGATGATCGTTCTGCTGGGAGCTATGGTCACACCGGCCATCATGGCCATCTATCGGGTCATCACCGATGACCGGCTGGAAAAGTAAGAAGTAACCAAGCAGGGGAGCCTGCAAATATAAAAGGAAAAGGAGATCAAAAAAACATGGATGTGAAGGAGTATCGCGCAAAGCTGAACGCAGTAGGTGCCGTGGACTACGAGCATTTCGAGTCCTACAAGGAGCGCTTCAAGGAGTTTTTCGTCCTGAAGCGGGAAAACGGCATCATCGAGGCCCGGATGCACTTAAACGGCGGCGAGGCCGGTTGGTGCTACGGCATTCACAATGGCTGGAGCAAGCTGGTTCAGGCCATTTCTCAGGACCCGGAGAATGAGGTGCTGATTATCACCGGCACCGGCGACAAGTGGATTGCCCCCATCACCAACGCCACCGCAGGCGTGGCCTTTGAGTATATGCAGCAGGACCCCGTGGGCTATGCCCGGTCCATGTATGACGACTGGTACTGTGACGGACAACAGCTGCTGGTGGACTTCATCAACAGCATCAACATTCCCACCATCGGCGTGATCAACGGCCCGGCTCCCGGCCACACCGAGTTTGCGCTGGCCTGCGACCTCTGCCTGGCGGCTACCGATGCAAACTTTGTAGAGCCTCACTTCTCCGCCGGCCCCGGCTTCACCCCCGGCGACGGTCAGTACCTGGCCTTCCAGCATCTGATCGGCACCCGTAAGGCCAACTACATGGCCTACACCGGCCTGAATGTGGATGCCGAGACCGCAAAGGAATGGGGCCTGGTAGACGAGGTTCTGCCCCGGGAGAAGCTGCTGGACCGCGCCTGGGAGATTGCCCGCATGATGATGACCAAGGACCGTCTGGTTCGCCGCCTGACCCACGACATTGCCCGTCAGCCCTGGAAGCACGCTCTGGATGAACTGAAATTCAGCCAGCAGTTTGCTCTGGAATGCTGGAGCGCCGGTCTGTCCACCTACGAGAACATTGTAAAGGCTACCTCCACCCTGATGGACAAGCCCAAGGAAGAATAAGAGTAAGGAGCGTGTAATGATGGCAAAAGGGAAATTGGCCCGCAGCGTCTCCATCATCGGTGCCGGATACACCCCGCTCGGCAACGTCAGCGAATCCCCGGAAATGAAGGACATGACCGAGCGGGAGCTGTTTGCCTGGGCCTGCATGGAGGCCATGGACAACGGTCATGTGAAGGCCAAGGACATTGATGCCTACTATGTGGGTGTCAGCGGTCCCAACTACGATTCCCGGTTCAAGTCTGCCGCCCCCTTCTTCGGGGACTGGATCGGTATGCACGATAAGCCCACTCTGTTCCACGACGAGGCCTGCGGCTCCTCCGCCTTTGGCCTGGAACAGGCGGTGCTGGCAGTGGCTTCCGGAAAGTATGACTGCGTGATCTCCGGTGCGGTGAATATCAACACCAGCGTTCCCAAGGGCTGCTATCCACCCTTCGTCCGGGAGCAGCTGGACAACGAAACACTGTGGAACGAGGTTTATTCCGCCATCGACTCCGCCTACGAGAAGCCGACCTATGGCAGCGTCGGCCCCGTGGAGGCCCTGCTAGAAGGCTACGCCATCAAGTACGGTGTCAGCCGGGACGAGATCGACGACTGCTTCGTGAATTACATCATCGGCAAGCGCCAGGAGGCGCTGCTGAATCCCAAGGCGATCATGGTCAAGCGGACCTATGAGGAAGAAGCGAAGCGCTTCCGGTTCGACAACATCAAGAAGTACCTGCTGGATAATCGCTTCAATCCCCTGATGGGCTCCATCGTCCGGGCCCGGTTCCTGGGCACCGGCGTAGACGCGGGCGCGGCGATCATTGTCTGTGCCACGGACATTGCCTCCAAGATTTCCGACAGGCAGCCCATCGAGGTGGCGGGTATTGCAACCATCGGCACCAACGATACCACCTTCTGCCAGTACCCGCTGCATTCCGACGAGATCATCTTCAAGGAAGCCTATGAGATGGCCGGGATCACCGACCCGCTCCACCAGGTGGAGTATATGGGCATTCACGATTGCCCTGCCTCCATGGTCATTCCTGTTTCCGAGGCCGCGGGCTATATTGAGCCCGGTCAGGCCTGGAAATATATGCGTGACGGCGAGATGAACCACGACGGCAAGAAGCCCATCAATGCCACCGGCGGCAGAACCCAGTCCGGCCATCCCCGGTCCCCTGCCTTTGCCATTGAGGTGGCGGAGGCTGTCAGCCAAATGCGGGGCGAGAGCGGCGAACGTCAGGTTCCCAATCCCCCCAAGTGCAGCGTGGTCTGGGGCGGCGGTGCCGGATATAACATCGGCACTTGTGTGCTGAAAACGCTTTAAGGAGGAATTTACCATGGTAAAAATGGAACCCATCATCAAAATGTGGTATGACTTCCTGGCGGAGGGCAAGATCATGGGCAAGCGCTGCCCGGAGTGCGGAGCGGTCATGTTCCCGCCTGTTCCGGTCTGCGGGAAATGCTCCTGCATGGAGTTGGAGTGGACGGAGATGAGCGGCGAGGGAGAAATCCATTCCCTGACCTACTCTCCCATGGGTGTCTATCCCTTCAATGACGAGCCCTGCCTGTCCGGCTGGGGCAAGCTGAAAGAGGGAATGCCCTTCAATTCCGTCATTGTCAATCCTCCGGCGGGCGGAGCCGATGAGCTGCGGGAGCGCCTGCGGCAGGGCCCGGTTCCAGCTAAGCTGGTGATCACCAAGCTGGACGATACGATCAGCTTCCCGTATTTTGAGATCCAGGAGGAGAACAATGAAAGCGTCTGAGAAGTTTTTTGACGAGGTTGTGGCCTTCTTTGACCCGGAGCAGATCACCCGGGAGACCAAATTCGTAGAGGATCTGAACGCGACCTCCATGCACTATATGTACATGATTGCCACAATTGAAGAACTCACCAAGAAAGAGCCCTCCTATGCGGAGATGAAGGCTTGCAAGACCGTCGGAGATGCCTGCAACCTGTGTGCGGCTCTGGCGGGAGAATGAAAGGAGCGGAAACGATGGTAGACGGCGTATATGACATCACGGTAGTGGCTATGGGCCAGGAGCGCGGCGGCACGATCACTGTAAAGACCGATGGCACCAAAATGACCGGCGTTCTGGACGCACTGGGCCATACCTTTGAGATCAACGATGGTACGGCGGACGAAAACTCCTTCAGCTTTGCCTTCCGGGCAAACGGACAGAAGCTGTCCCTGACGGCAAAGGTAGATGCCGCGGGCGGCCTTGAGGGTGACGGCAAGTTCGGCTTTATCCCCATGGTCGTTCTGGGCAAGAAGAAGCAGTAACGATCGGATGCGCCCCCGGTTTCCGGGGGCGCATTGAAGAATCAGGAGGTTTTCGCAATGGGAAAAATTGCGTATGTATTCCCCGGCCAGGGCTCCCAATATGTGGGGATGGGCCTGGACCTGTACCGGCAGTCCCCGGCAGTCAGAGATATTTTTGACGAAGCGGACCGGGTTCTGGGCTTTCCGCTTTCCAAGCTCTGCTTTGAAGGCCCCGACGAGGAGCTGAAAAAAACCGTCAACGCCCAGCCCGCCCTGCTCACCATGAGCGTGGCCTGTCTGGCGGCGGCAAAGGAGAAGCTGCCAAAGGCGGACTTTGCGGCAGGACACAGCCTGGGCGAGTATTCCGCCCTGACCGCTGCCGGGGCCATGCCCTTTGCCGATGCGCTGAAGCTCTCCCGGGAGCGGGGAAGGCTGATGTTTGAGGCGGGGCAGCAGGTGGCGGGCGCTATGAGCGCCGTCATCGGCATGGCGGCAGAGCCCTTGCAGGCAGTCTGTGAGGAGAACGGCGTATATATCGCCAACTACAACTGCCCCGGCCAGATCGTGATCAGCGGCGAGCCAGACAAGGTTCGTGCCGCGGGAAAAGCAGCCAAGCAGAATGGGGCCAAACTGGCCATCCCCCTGGCCGTCAGCGGCGCGTTCCACTGCCCGCTGATGCGGCCAGCCGCCCAGCGGCTGGCACCGCAAATCGATGCTGCCGCGGTTTCCGCACCGCAAATCCCGGTGATCGGAAATGTACAGGCGCAGCCCTTGACCACCGCGGAAGAAATTAAGCAGGAGCTAAAGGACCAGATTTGCAGCTGCGTCCAGTGGGAGGGCATCGTCCGGTATCTGCTTAGCCAGGGGGTGGATACCTTTATTGAAATCGGCCCCGGTGAGGTCCTGACAGGTCTTTTGAAGCGCATCGCCCCGGAGGCAAAGCACATCAATATCGGCAAGCTCTCCGACCTGGAAGCACTGGGCTGAGGAATTGCCTATGCGTTATACAATTGAGCTGGTGGAGGGGGAGATCACCCCTCCACCCAAAAAGGAAGAACCGAAAAAGCCGCCCATTTCCCAGAAAGCCCCGGAAACGCCCCTCCAGGAGCTGCGCAGCTGGAAAAAGAGCCTTTCCGAAGGCGGCGGCAGCCGGATGGTAGACAAGCAGCACGCCTCCGGCAAGCAGACCGCCCGTGAACGGCTGGAAGCTCTGTTCGACCAGGGCAGCTTCCAGGAAATGGGGATGTTCGTCAAGCACCGCTGCACCAACTTCGGCATGGAGGACAAGGCCACCCCCTGCGAGGGTGTTGTCACCGGTTTTGGTCGGGTGAACGGGCGGCTGGTGTATGCCGCGGCCCAGGATTTCACCGTCATGGGCGGCAGTCTGGGCCAGATGCACGCGGAGAAGATCGCCGCAGCCCAGCGGGCGGCCATGGAAGCCGGTGCCCCCATGATCTGCATTAATGACTCCGGCGGTGCCCGCATCCAGGAGGGCGTGGACGCCCTGGCGGGCTACGGTGCCATTTTCTACAACAATACCAAGGCTTCCGGCGTGATTCCACAGATCAGCGTCATCATGGGCCCCTGCGCCGGCGGCGCGGTTTACAGCCCGGCGTTGACGGACTTCATCTTCATGGTGGACAAGACCAGCCAGATGTTCATTACTGGTCCCCAGGTGATCAAATCTGTCACCGGTGAAAATGTCACGGCGGAGGCTTTGGGCGGTGCGGCCATGCACAACAGCAAGAGCGGCTGCGCCCACTTTGAGGCGGCCTCCGAGCAGGAATGCCTTGAACAGATCAAGAAACTGTTGTCCTATTTGCCCCAGAATTACCGGGAACATCCCCCTATCGTGATGCCCGACGATGCCGCAGACCGGGAGGACGAGGCGCTGAACACCATCATCCCGGAGAATCCCAACCAATCCTACAATATGCTGGATGTGATCCGCACGCTGGCAGACAATGGGGATGTGTTCCAGTACCAGGCAGGCTACGCAAAGAATATCATCACCGCTTTTATCCGCATGGACGGGAAAAGCGTGGGCGTGATCGCCAGCCAGCCCAAGGTTATGGCGGGCTGCCTGGACATCAACGCCTCCGACAAGGCCAGCCGGTTTATCCGCACCTGTGACAGCTTCAATATCCCTCTGCTGACCATTGAGGATGTGCCCGGCTTCCTGCCCGGCACCCAGCAGGAATACGGCGGCATCATCCGCCACGGCGCGAAAATGCTCTACGCCTACAGCGAAGCCACCGTCCCCAAGCTGACCCTTATCACCCGCAAGGCCTACGGCGGCGCATACATTGGTATGTGTTCCAAACACCTGGGCGCAGACCTGGTATTCGCCTGGCCCACGGCGGAGATCGCCGTCATGGGTGCCAGCGGTGCGGCCAACATCATTTTCAGCAAGGAGATCAAGTCCGCTGAGGACCCGGCCCAATGCCGCAAGGAAAAGATTGCCGAGTACGAGCAGACCATGATGAATCCCTACGTTGCCGCCTCCCGGGGCTATGTGGACGATGTGATCGTCCCGTCTCAGACAAGGGCAACCCTTATCCGCGCTTTCCGCGCGTTGGAAGGCAAGCAGCAGGAAGTCCCCAAGAAAAAGCACGGCAATATCCCGCTGTAAATTCTTTTGCCTGTATCGGTGCGGCGTGTTATCTCCTAAAGACATTTACCATGGACCCATCCTTTCATATTTGATCTACTGCCAATTTTGTACTTCCATACCGCACCGTTCAGAAAAGCCGGGGCTGACCACAGATTCTGTGGGAGCAGCTCCGGCTTGTCCTGTGTAAGATGCCGGTGGAACGAATCGGATTTTTCCGTGGAAAAAGATAGCTTTTGACAATTTGCTCCCTCCCTTGTATAATGGTGCTACACGACAAGAATTCGAGGGAAAACCATGATTGCGGACGCTGTTACTGTTTCGGAAAACGATATGCGCAGGCTCCTGGGGGCGGCCAGTCCCGAGGCGGCGCTGCTTTACTTATATGTGCAGGCGGGCAACGACCCGGCCCGGGCGGAGCAGGAGCTCTCCCTGAGCGGCGGGCGGGTGTCCTGCGCCGCGGCGACTCTGCGGCAGATGGGCCTCTGGCCGGAGGAGCGGCCCGTGCGGGTGGCCCCGGGGGAGCGGCCGGACTACACCGAGCGGGACGTGCTGTCCGCAATGGACTCGGACAATTCCTTCCGGGCGCTCTACGGCGAGGTCCAGCGCCTGCTGGGCCGCAGCCTGAATACGGAGGAATTGAAAATTCTGCTGGGCTTTGTGCGGTATCTGAATCTGCCCGCCGAGGTGATCCAGATGCTGATCTGCTACTGCAAGGACCGGGCACGTCAGCGGGGCTCTTCCCGGAATCCCAGCCTGCGGACCATTGAGAAGGAGGCGTACGCCTGGGCCGAGCGGGGCATTGACTCTATGGAGGAAGCCTCCGCCTTTATCCAGGCCCAGAATGTCCGGGCCTCCCGGCTGTCCCAGCTCATGCGGGCGCTGCAGATCCGGGGCCGGAATCTGACCCCGGCGGAGGAGCGCTATGCCCAGAGCTGGCTGGAAATGGGCTTTGACAACGAGGCCATTTCCATGGCCTACGAGCGTACCTGCCTGAATACCGGCGGGCTGAACTGGGCGTACATGAATAAGATTTTGCAGCGCTGGCACGGTCAGGGCCTCCATACGGCTCAGGCGGTCCAGGCGGGGGACAGGAAAACGGAGGCCAAAACCGAGCGCCGTCCTCTGGACGCGGACGAGGCGGCGGCCATCAAACGGATGTTTCAGGAGGGATAAGCCATGGGATACAGTGCGGAAGTGGTGCGCCGGGCGCGGGACCGGCTGGCCCAGGCCCGGGAGGACCGGGCTTCGGAGGACCGGCAGCATCTGGCCGAGGCCTACGAGCGTGTGCCCAGGATCCGGGAAATCGACCGGGAGCTGCGCATGACCATGGCCCAGGCGGCCATGGCGGCATTCCAGGCGGGCACGGACGGAAAGAAAGAGCTGGAAGCGGTGCGGGACAGGAATCTCGCCTTGCAGCGGGAGCGTGCCCGGTTGGCAGAGGAGAACTTCGAGGAAGGCTTCCTGGATGAGACGCCCATCTGTGAGAAGTGCGGCGGCACCGGCTATGTAGGGGCCAATATGTGCGAGTGCCTGCGGGAGCTGTGCCGTCAGGAGCAGAAGAAGGAGGTCTCCATCCTTTCCGGCAGCAGGGAAAGCTTCAGCCATTTCCGGCTGGACTACTATTCCGACCAGGTGGACCCCAATTACGGTGTCAGCCCAAGGACGGTTATGGAGAAAAACCTGCGGGAATGCAAGAATTACGCCCTGTTTTTCTCGGACAAATCGGAGAATCTGCTGCTCTCCGGCAATCCGGGCCTGGGCAAGACCTTCCTGTCCGCCTGCATTGCCCGGACCGTGGCGGACCGGGGCTACAGCGTGGCCTATGAGACCGCGGGACACCTGTTTACAAAGATGGAACGGGCGAAATTCGGAAATGATGAGCAGGCCCGGCAGGAGACGGAGCGTTATACCCGGTGCGACCTGCTGATCCTGGACGACCTGGGCACGGAAATGCCCGGTCAGTTCACCAACGTGGCCCTTTACGGCATCGTCAACGACCGGCTGCTGCTGGGCAAACCAACCATCATTTCCACCAACCTGACCACCGAGGACATCGCCAAACGCTACACGCCCCAGATCGCTTCCCGGCTTCGGGGCAGCTTCAAGCGGGTGCCTTTTATCGGCGATGATATCCGCCTTTTGAAAAACGGAGGGATTCTATGAGCACCGGCATTCTTTTTGATCTGGATGGCACTTTGCTGAATACGCTGGAGGACCTGGCGGACGGCACCAATTACGCCCTGTCTTCCTTTGGCTACCCGGAAAGGACACTGGAGGAAATCCGGCGCTTTGTGGGCAATGGGGCGGCCAATCTCATTGCCCAGGCCGTTCCGGCGGGGCAGGACCCGGCTCCCGTGCTGAAAGCCTTTCAGGCTTATTATCCGGCCCACTGCCAGATCAAGACCGCGCCCTACCCGGGCATCCTGGACGCGCTGGCGGAGCTTGGGAAGAAATACCCCATAGCCGTTGTGTCCAACAAGCCGGACGCGGCGGTGAAGCCCCTGTGCGCCCACTATTTCCCCGGTATCTTTTCCCTGGGCGAGACGGCGGGCTGCCCCAGAAAGCCGGATCCTGCCATGGTGCGCAGGGCCATGGAGGCCATCGGAGCTACGGACTGCGTTTATGTAGGCGACAGCGAGGTGGATGTGCTGACGGCGAAAAACGCCGGTGTGCCCTGCCTCAGCGTCCTCTGGGGCTTCCGGGATCGGGAGCAGATCGGCGGCAGCCGGTACTGTGAGACGGTAGACCGGCTGGTCCCCATGCTGGAGGAAATGGCCTGTGGCAAATGAGTTTTACGCCCTTCTTGGCAGGATGCGCTATATTACCCGCTGGGGCCTTATGCGCAACAGCTTTTCGGAAAATATCCAGGAGCATAGCCACCAGGTGGCGGTGCTGGCCCACGCTCTGGCCTTGATCCGCCGGGATATCCTGCATCTGCCCGGCCCGGACCCGGACAGGTGCGCCGTGGCGGCGCTGTATCACGATGCCTCCGAGATTTTGACCGGGGACATGCCCACGCCCATCAAATACTATAATCCGGAGATCCGGAATGCTTATAAGACTGTGGAGCACGTAGCCGGGGAGCGGCTGCTGGATATGCTGCCGCCGGAGCTGCGGGGGAGCTACGAAAGCTACGTCCTGGAAAACGACGAGGACCTGAACCCCATCGTCAAGGCGGCGGACAAGCTCTCCGCCCACATCAAGTGCCTGGAGGAGCTGAAGGCCGGAAACCTGGAATTCTCCACCGCCGCCGCCCAGACCCTGGCGGCCCTGGAAAAGACAGGCCGGGAAGAGGTCCGCTGGTTCCTGGACAACTGCCTGGAGCCGTTTACGAGAAATCTGGACCAGCTCTAAAATCCTTGACGGCAAAACCATTCTGTGCTATGATACAGACTGTAGGCGTTACTGGTTTATCGCTCTGAGAAACCGGCAGGAACAGAAGATTTTAAGTCCCCCATGCCGTTTTCCACGCAAACGTCCAGGCCCCGGTGGGGGAGATCATACGCCGCTATGGTGGAATAGGTAGACACAGTGGACTTAAAATCCACCTGAAGCGATTCAGTACCGGTTCGAGTCCGGTTAGCGGCACCAAACCAATATAGTCCGAACCAATTCTTCCCTGTGGGAGATGGGTTCGGACTATTTGTTTTCTTTGAGAGGTTTAAGGAAATACATTCCCCCAAAGCGGGATGTTCTGAAGGCAGGACTTCCCATCTGCCACATTGACCGGATGATTCAGGAGACCGGCGAACCTTTCGGCGATGGCTCACACATCATATACGTCAATGCGCAGCACAAAAACGATACGCCTCTGGGTAAGCTGATGCATGATTTCTCCTGTACACAGGCAAATGACATGCATTATCCGGTTCTTGCCGAGCGCGTAAGGTATTTCAAAGAAAATGTGAAAGGAGCAGCCACATCGGCCATTCCTGAAGGAATTGGCTGATGCGGTTTTTGCATTAGCATCAAACCGTAATAAGGGTTTCCTTTGGAGTAATTTCAGTAAAACGACCTATCTTTCTCATCCAAGCGAAGTACGATGGCCTATATGAGTTGTACCTGCTGGAACTCTCAACCGGACTTCGCCTTGGGGAACTGCGTGCGCTCCAATGGAAAGATATTAATTTCACAACCGGAGCGCTGCACGTGTCCAAGCAGTTGACCACAGTACATGGAAAAGCCACGATTTCTGAACCAAAAACATCGCATCTATTCGGACGGTGTATCTTTCAAAGCCAGTCCTTGAAGTGTTGCGTGAGTATGGGAAAACTATGGACTCTGATTGGATATTTCCTCTCAGAGAAGAAATCTGCCCCTGCACCCATCCGCAATCCGAAAACGCTTGAAAGGAACGTTAGAACGGGCGGAATCTCTATTAGAATATTGGAAAACTCTTGAGTTGGATGCGTCATTCCCAACGGAAGAAGCGGACGGCAAGGATCGTGCAGAGTGCTGCAACTCCAAGCATGACACAGATTGGCAGCAAGACGCTGCCCGCGTTGACCCCGAGAAATGTATTTTTCATCATCGTAAGGCCTTGTGTCAGCGGGAAGAAGCTGGTGATCTTCTGCATTGCTGTTGGCATGACCTCAATGGGCAGCGTTGTGCCGGAGAAAATCAGCATGGGGAAATAGAGAATCGATGCAATGACGCTGGCCTGCCTGGTGTTCTTCGCCACGCCGCCTGCCAGCATACCGATGGACAGGGTCGAGAGCATGGTAAGCAGCCAACTTCCGAGAAAAGCCAAAAGCGAACCGCGCAGCCGCACGCCCCATAAAAGCGCCGCAGCCGACAGCGTCAGAAGGGATACTGCGCAGTAGACGATATACATGGACAGTTCAACACCAAGAACAAACACAGGGCTGACCGGCGTGACACGCAGCCGCTTGAGAATCTTCATCTCCCGCAGACTGGATACGGCCAATGGCAGCCCCATGAGTCCACTCGCACAAATTGCAACCGCGCTGACTGCGCCGAAAGACTGCTCCATAAATGTATAGCTTGCTCCGTCATAGGCAGGCTTTGCTCCGTAAATGATGCCGAGGATGATGAAGATCACAAGCGGCATAATGACAGCAAAGATGGGCATATTCATGTCCCGCACACTGAGCTTTAGCTCCGTTTTAAGATATGTAAAAAAGCGTTTCATGCGTTCACCTCCTCATCTGAAAGCTGCAAATAAGCGTCTTCAAAGTGTTCGCAGCCGCACTGCTGCTTTGCCTCGGCCACAGTTCCGCGGAAAACGGGAGCCCCCTTTTTCAAAATGCAGATCTCATCGCACAGCGTCTCCACTTCATCCATAAAATGAGAAGTCAGGAAGATCGTAAGCCCCTGTTCTTTTAAGCCTTCCAGCGTTTTCCACACGCCGCGCCGCGCTTTTGCGTCAAGGCCTGTGGTCAGCTCGTCAAGAAACACAAGCTCCGGCTGCGGGATCAGTGCCAGCACGATAAAAAGCCGCTGTCGCTCGCCGCCCGATAGACCTTTGACCGGCGTCTCTGCCTTATCACCGATACCAAACTGCTCACACAGCTTACGCCAGTCGGCGGGGCTGCGGTAAAGACAGGCGGTTTCCTCACAGAGTTCGGAAACCTTGATCTCTTTCTGATAGTCGCCCTCCTGAAACTGTACGCCGATACGCTGGAAAAGTGTGCGGCGGCGCTTCTTCGGGTCTTGCCCCAGCAGGCGGATCGTTCCGCAGTCGGCCTGCTTTGTGCCGAGCATACACTCAATCGTGGTGCTTTTTCCTGCACCATTGGCACCGAGCAGCCCGAATACAGTACCGCTCCTCACGGAGAAATTCAGATGATCGACCACGGTTTTGCCGGGATAGGCTTTGGTCAGACCTTCGACAAAGATAGCCTCGCTCATTCCGAAACCCTCCTGACTGCCCGCAGCTCGATATAGCCGCGCTGACTGCGGGGCTCCAGCTGGATGCGCGGATTCTCGTCATCCCAGCGATACCCGATGACGGAGGGATCATAGCTGTCCATCGCCGTCTGCACAGTTCGGATCGCCTCGCAGTAGTCCTCCTCACGGAAGGGCTGACCTTGGAACATCAGATATTCCGCCTCCGGGAGATGGATAGTGTCAAAGCCCTCCGGGATTATCCCCATATAGTCGGTTCCAACCTCCACGCCCTGCACATAGGTGGAGGTGTTCGGCTTTTTGTACTTTTCGGGCAGCCACATGGAAACCGGCTCTCCGCAGAGGGATTTCATGCTCATGAGGATGCCCCACACCTCGCAGCTGACTTCCTCGCAGTAGGGGAAATAGTCCTCCGCGTGTGTGCCGCGCCTCACGATACACAAGCGCTCCGGTTTGCGGACGGCCTGTATGAAGATTGGTTGAATGTTGGACATGTCGATGTTCTCCTTTCTCAGTTCACGATATTTTGCGCCGTAAGGAATAAAGAACGGAACAGGAACGGGATTTTTCATGTAATCGCTTGGATTCAGCCCGAACTCCCGGTAAAATGCCCGCGTGAAGGTGTCCACATTGGTGAAACCAGCGTTGTAGGCTGCGTCGATGACCTTGACCTCACCGCTGCGAAGCTGCTCTGCCGCCTGTGTGAGCTGGTATTTGCGGATATACTCGGCCGGTGTCAGACCAAGCACGTTACGGAACAACCGGAAGGCATACCACGGTGAAAATAGGGATACCTGCGCAAGATCGGACAGGCTGATCTCCTCCGCTTTGGTCTTTTCAATGTAGTCCTGCATCCGCTGGACAGCTAATACCTGTTCTTTCATTCTTCTTAGGCTCCTTACCGGAGGCATTATACCGTGCCGGAAGAAAATTCTCTCGACTTTCCTTGCGATTTTTATGCCATTCATCGTGTCCAATGGAAACCGTACCCACTCTATCTGTGTATCATCTGCGAAGTCTAGCAGCCTGCATGATGGCCTCGATGGGTTCTACCGGATCGCTGCCCCAAGATAGATTTGGCATCATCGCGTTCCAGCTTGATGTACACGCCAAATTCATTGGCTTCGGCGGGCGTGTCTATCTCCGAAGGGGTACTATTGGGTGATTCCGACAGCTTGCTGCATCCCGTCATCAAGACGGTAATCAGTAATACGACTGCGGTCAGCAGCGTTGTGATTGCTTTCTTATGGTTTCTCATAGCCGCCTTTTCCTTTCCCCAGGAGTTGAAGCACGGCATATTCCGTATCGTTTACCGTCAATATATCAGGCAGCGTTCTATTGGTGGCTCCTATCCGCAGCGTCCGTGTTCTCATGGTGAACAAGCGCTTTTTGCTCCAGCTCTGCGCCATAGCGGGAAATCATTGCCGCGAGGATCAGGACAATGCCGGTCATAACGCATCCAACGTTTCCGATTATTAGAATCCGTTTCACACCCTGCCAGATTGCGACCGCCTCCGATATAGCAACGACGACAACAGGAATCCAGATAAAGCGGATACCCAGCCTTTTAAGCCGTTCCGCGCCCACTTCGGTGAAGGGAGTCCCGTCCACCAGTTCGGCTTTGAGATAGCCGTGCGTTGATCCAAGCAAAATGGCCTGTGCGATCAGCATGAGTGTGACAGACAGCAGATACACAGACTTTTGAAGCTGGTCTGTCCAGTCGGCAAACAGATCGAGCGGTTCCCCAAAAAGATAAAGTACCTGACCGCCGTTGTATTGGGTTATGGCACACAAAGCACCAAGTCCGGATACTGCTGCGGCAATCACGCAGACGATGCCTGCGATGATTGTTATGATTCGGAACACCCGAAGTGTTTTCTGAATAGTTTGGATTTTACTCATTGTGATTATTTCTCCTGTTACAATATATTTGCCTCGGAAAAGTGGCAGCCAGCTACGAGCCGAGACATCTCGTTGCCTAAGCTGTTAGAATAGGAAGGTAATGGTCTGA
>CAVLCF010000096.1:0-23062 GCA_963661735.1 bacterium
TATTTGGGCGGTCGGTATGTGGAGTTTGTAATTTATCCGTTCTCATTCGGGGAGTTCATGGAGCTGTACCGTTCGATTGCTCCCGATGCGTCCATCCAGCAGTGTTTCCAAAAGTACCTGCTTGCCGGAGGTATGCCCTACCTCGCAAACCTCCGCTATGCAGATGCGCCGTCCAAGCAGTATCTTCACGATCTGTTCAACTCTGTCCAGCTCAAGGACATCGTGAAGCGGAATAAAATCCGGGATGTTGACTTGCTGGAACGGATCATTGCCTACGTGATCGCTAATGTGGGTACGACCTTTTCTGCGACCTCTCTTGCGAAGTTTCTGAAAAGCGAGCAGCGTACCGTTGCCCCGGAAACGATCCTGAACTATATCAAATACTGCTGCGAGGCGTACCTGTTCTATCAGGTGAAGCGGGAAGATTTGCAGGGCAAACAGATACTTGCATCCAACGAGAAGTATTATATTGCCGATCACGGTATCCGCGAGGCTGTTTTCGGCGGCAATATGCGGGACATCAATCTCATTTTGGAAAATATCGTCTATCTGGAACTGCTGCGCCGGGGCTATGAAGTAACTGTCGGCAGAACGGGCGATAAGGAAATTAATTTTGTATGCGGCAAGCGCGGTGGAAAGCTGTATGTTCAGGTCACTTATCTGCTGGCGTCGGAGGAAACGGTCAACCGTGAGTTTGGCGCGTATGACAGCATCCGCGACAACTACCCCAAATACGTTGTTTCTCTCGATGAGTTTGACATGAGTCGAAACGGGATCAAGCACCGGAATATCCGCGATTTTCTCCTGGCTGAGGAATGGAACTGATGCCCCAAGGAACAGTTCCGCCTGCGGCAAATCAAGAGCAGCTGACAACGTTTCTGACGATTGGCAAAAGTGGCTCTCCATCCGTACGCATCAAAAACGGCAAAAGTTATTGAAACAATCATTGTTTTATGATATACTGGAGTGTTGTAGTGAGCTTACATTCCCCGCACGCAGAAAAGAGCTGAATGCGGCAAAGGCATCTGCCACGGACGCCATACCGCCGGCCAACGATTGGACGGCAGCGGCCCTTCCGTGGAAAACTGATGCGGCGGTCATTCCCCGAAACCCAAAACACTTTAGATAATAAGAGAATAAAGGAGATTTTGAAAAAGATGAAATTAGGTATTGTTGGCCTGCCCAATGTTGGCAAGTCTACTCTGTTCAATGCCATTACCAATGCCGGTGTTCCGGCGGACAACTACGCGTTCTGCACCATCGACCCCAACGTGGGCGTGGTTTCCGTGCCGGACGAGCGGCTGGAGTGGCTTGCCCGGCTGCATCAGCCCAAGAAGGTGACGCCCGCCGTCATTGAGTTTGTGGATATCGCCGGTCTGGTGAAGGGCGCTTCCAAGGGCGAGGGCCTGGGCAACAAGTTCCTCTCCAACATCCGCACCACCGATGCCATCGTCCATGTGGTCCGGTGCTTCGAGGACGCCAATGTGACCCACGTGGAGGGTTCTACCGATCCTCTGCGGGACATCGACATCATCAACCTGGAGCTGGTCATGGCCGACATCGAAATGGTGGAGCGGCGCATTGACAAATGCCAGAAGGCAGCCAAGGGCGGCGACAAGCGTTTCGTAAAGGAAGCCGAGCTGTTCACCGAGCTGCTGGCCCACCTGAACCAGGGCAAGCTGGCCCGGACCTTTGAATGCAGCGAGGAAGACATGGCCCTGATCGCCACCTCCGACCTGCTGACCCTGAAGAAAACCATTTACGTCGCCAATCTGGCGGAAAATGAGGTCAATGACCCCGAGAGCAGCCGCCACTATATGGCCGTGAAGCAGCTGGCCGATGCGGAGGGCAGCCAGATCCTTCCCATCTGCGCCAAGCTGGAGGCGGATATCGCCGAGCTGGACGATCCCGAGGAAAAGGCCATGTTCATGGAAGAGCTGGGCATGAAGGAATCCGGTCTGGACCGGCTGATCCGCAGCAGCTATACCCTGCTGGGCCTGATCTCCTTCCTGACCGCAGGCAGCGACGAATGCCGGGCCTGGACCATCAAGAAGGGCACCAAGGCCCCCCAGGCCGCCGGCAGGATCCATACGGACTTCGAGCGGGGCTTCATCCGGGCCGAGGTCATCGCCTTTGAGGACATGAAAGCCTGCGGCACCATGGCCGCCGCCAAGGCAAAGGGCCTGGTCCGCAGCGAGGGTAAGGATTACGTCATGAAAGACGGCGACATCGTCAACTTCCTGTTTAACGTATAACCGAAAAATTTTCAGGGGCGGCAATTTTGCCGCCCCGATTGCTTTTCCTTCCGCAGAAGCCCCCGCGTTTTCCGGACAAATCTGGCATAAGCCGGATTTATTGAATTTTGAAAAACAGGTGTGAGATTTTCCCTTCAAATTCCGTTTAATAGGGTGAGGAAGCAAATACACAAGTGAGGTGAACCCTACATGGAAGACAGCAAGATCATCGAATTGTTCTTTGCCAGGAACGAAGACGCCATCAAACAGACCGACAGCACCTATGGGCGGCGGCTTTATCATCTGGCCGATGGCATCGTCCGCAACGCGCAGGACGCCGAAGAAAGTGTCAGCGATACCTACATGAAGGCGTGGGTCACGATTCCTCCCCATAAGCCCCAATATTTCTTTGCCTATATCGCAAGGATATGCAGGCACTTCGCCCTGGACAAGCTGGACTGGAACAATGCCGCCAAGCGAAAGGCTGAGGTCGTCAGTCTGACCCAGGAAATGGAGCTGTGTATCCCGGATCCCCAGCGGGAACGGGAGATGTCCGGAATGGAGCTGGGCATGGTCCTGGATTCGTTTCTGCGGACTCTGGCCCCGGAGAACCGTGTGGTCTTCATGCGCCGGTACTGGTACGCGGACAGCATTGCGGAAATCGCCGCCCGGTACGGCATCGGTGAAAGCGCCGTGCAGATGCGGCTGAATCGAACCAGAGCAAAGCTCTGCACTTATCTGAAAAAGGAGGGCATCCATGTATGAACGGAAAAGACATTTTTCTCGGACTGCAATTCGTCAGGGACGACCTGGTAGAGGAAGCGGAGGTTTTCCATTTCTCCGCCCAAGCAAAAAACTATGCCGCGTCCCATGAAAAAAAGCGGGGCGCGTTTGAGGAGAAGGCCTACGCGAAATCCCGGCGCACCCTGCTGGTCGCCATTGTCTGCCTGCTGGCGCTGCTGCTGGCCGGCTGCGGAATCGCCTACATGCTCAGCCTGAGACAGCTTGAGCTGGGAACCCAGACGATCCCCCTGCCCACTGATGCGTCACAGGACGGCACGGCTCCCACCGAAACCGAAATGCAGCTGACGGTATTCTCCCTTCAGGGAATCGAAGGGGCGCCCAACTATCAGGCGAATCAGGAGTGGCTGGCCTTTATCCAGAGCTACACGCCCTCCGGCGGGGACTACTGGGACAGCGATCCCGCCTACTGGGCTTACAGCGTCCAGGATCAGACAATGGTGGACAAGCTGGACGAGATCTGCGCAAAGTACGGCCTGAGCGTCATCGGGAAGCCCTGGCACGAACAGATTGACTGCAATCAATTTCTCCCTCTGCTGGGCGTGGACAGTCTGCTGAAACCGGACTGTGCGGCGTCCCTTTCCATTCCGGCCGGGCGTTACTTCCCCGGCGGCTCCTTTACCATTTACGGCACGCTGAACCTGGGGGACGCGGCGGAGATGTTTACCTACCAATGCGTCAAAAAGGACGTTTTCTACGACGTGTTCGGCTACACGAACCCGGATATCGTCTCCGAGAGAAACTATACCACATCGGACGGCGTCCCCCTCCTGTTTCTGGAATCGGAGCAGGGCGGCATGATCCTGGCAGACCGGGAGGACTGCTTTCTGAGCCTGAGCATCACGCTGGACGGGAATGTCAGTCTCGAGAAAATCGCCGAATGCTTTGACTTCACGATCAGCCCCCAGGCACCAGACCCCATCGCGGCGGACGCCCGGGAGCAGACCTCCAACGACGTGATCAACAGCATGTCGGGCGATCCCAATATCTGCCGGCGGCCCACCTATGGCGAGTATGTACAGGATGTGCTCAATGCCTGTGAACGGGATAAAAGCTGGTATGCCGAGAATCCCGAGTTTACGCCTCCCGAGATAACCTACGCGTTCTATGACGCGGACGGAAACGGGACCCAGGAACTACTGATGCTCTACAACGGCTACATTTGCAGCATCGTCGGCATGAAGGATGGCGTCACAGACGAGGGCAAAACCTACCATCTGCTTCCATATGAAGATCATGTTTTCATCGAATGGCCAGAAGGCGCAGATGTCCTTGGCGACTATTGGTACGACATCTTCCGCTTTGCCAACAATGACGACCCGGTTTTCTCCACTCCGAAGGAGCGAATCATTGTCCGGCTGAAGAAGAAAGCGGACGGGACCTGGTGGCGCACCTCCTCCACGGACCGTTACGCGGAATACGACACGCAGCTCACAGAGGGCGAGGCGCAGGCCCTTCTGAATTCCTACAAGCCCATTACCCTGGAAACCCACCCGCTTTCGGAGTTTCGGGAGCCGTAAATCAGAGCGGCAGAAACCACAGGTCAAGCATGGTTTCTGCCGCTGTTTCTATTTTCGTCCCATCAGACGACCTGGAAAATGTAGAATTTCAGGTAATCTGTCTCCGGAACGTTCCAAAGGATTGGGTGATCCGGCGCCTGCTGGCGGGCTTCGATCTGCCGCAGCTCCACCCCCGCATCCAACGCCGCCGAACGCAGCATCTTCACAAACAGCTCCGGCGGCATAAAATGGCTGCACGAAGCCGTGGCGAAATATCCGCCCCGGGGCAGCAGCTTCAGCGCCCGCAAATTGATCTCCTTATAGCCCCGCTGGGCGCTGTCCACGGTTTTCCGGGACTTGGTAAAGGCCGGAGGGTCCAGAATGATGAAGTCGTAAGGCGCGCCGCCCCTGGCGGCCAGCTCCGGAAGCAGCTCAAATACGTCCGCTGTGACAAAATCCATCCGATCCTCCAGGCCGTTGCGCCGGGCATTCTGCCGGGCCATTTCGATGGCGGAGGCGCTGATATCCACCGCCGTCACATGCTCCGCCCCGCCCCTGGCAGCATTCAGCGCGAAGGAGCCGGTGTGCGTGAAGCAGTCCAGCACCCGCTTTCCCTTTGCCAGCCGGGCAACTGCCAGGCGGTTGTATTTCTGGTCCAGGAAGAAGCCAGTTTTCTGTCCGTTTTCCACGTCTACCCCGTAATAGATTCCATTTTCGCAGATCTCCGTCACCGAGCTTTCCGGCGGCTCCTCCCCCGGAAGCGTGTACCAGCCCTTGTTCTGCTCCATGCCCTCCAGCTCCCGGATTGCCACGTCGTTGCGCTCATAAATGCCCCGGATGGTCTGACCGTCCTGCCGCAGAAGCGCAATCAACTGGGGGAAGATCATATCTTTCACCTTCTCCATGCCGATGGACAGGGTCTGCGTGACCAGCAGGTCGGAAAACCGATCCACCGTCAGCCCCGGGAAGCCGTCCGCCTCACCGAAGATGATCCGGCAGCAGGAGATGTCCTCCCCCATGACCGTTTTGCGGTACTCCCAGGCATATTGCAGCCGCCGCTGCCAGAACGCGGCATCAAACCGGTCATTGGCGTTTCGGGACACCAGCCGGATCCGAATTTTGCTGTTCCGGCTGAGAAAGCCCGTACCCAAATACTTCCCCTTCTCGCTGACCGCGTCCACCAGGCCGCCGTTTTCGCACGTCCCTTCCTGCCGGATGACCTCCCCCTCGTAAATCCAGGGATGCCCCTGCTCCACCCACCGGGTGCCCTTGGCCGTGATGATCATCCGTGGAAAATTCCGTTCTGCTTTCATTTGAATCGTCCTTTTTAACAGTTTTTGTTCAGTATACCACAAATACCAGGAAAAGAAAAGCCTGTCGTATATGCCCAAGTCACGCAAGACAATTTATCTCCGGAATTCACAACGCTCTATGCGTCAAAAGTTTGGACCTGAATGTGACCCTTTTTACACAAACCGGTAGTAGATAAGTGAAGGCCCTTCAAATATACACAAGGGAGGCAAACAAATGGATGACAGCCAGATTATAGACCTTTACTGGAAGCGTCAGGATAGGGAAAAAATTGTACCATGCTGCGAAAAGTCGCTCGAAAAAGTTGATGTTTTATGATAAAAGTCCCTTGAAAAAATTTTCTCCCTGCGCTGTGTATAAACCAACAAGTGATACGGAGATACGCAAAATGCTGAGGCTCAAAATGGAGGTGCGGCTTGGCTGCTGCAAAATTAAATCCTTATAGAGCGAACACTCGATTATGACCAGGCGCTCACTCCTTATTCTCAACCGAAATCAAAAATGCATTGTCATGACCGCCGCCCAGTTGGGCCAGACAAATCCGCCCATTGGGGCATGAATGCCAAGGAAAACAAGTTCTTCCCAATAAGGGAAAAAATAAGGGAAAACACAAAGCAGCGAAAAAACGGGTGGGCAAAAACAGAACTTTTGATGTGGTAAAAGCAGTCAAAAGCGAGATAAAAAAGAAGATCACCGAACAAAAGCTGTTCGGTGATCTTGGCAGGGGCACAAGGACTTGAACCCTGAGCCTACGGTTTTGGAGACCGCCGCTCTACCAATTGAGCTATACCCCTATGTCTTCTATTCAAAAAAGGATCAAAACCTTGGCTTTGTGGTGGGCCTTCAGGGACTCGAACCCGGGACTATCCGGTTATGAGCCGGAGGCTCTGACCAACTGAGCTAAAGGCCCGTTCAATCAAGTGACGCTCGTCACTACGGGTGATATGATAGCATAAAGTGGGCGTTCTGTCAAGCTTTTTCTTTTCCAATTTCCTCCGGATTTACCATTATGAATTTCAGCGGCGGATCGCTCCGCCGCTGAAAAAACATCTGAAATTACTCGTCTTCCTCGTCATCAAAGGAGAATTCCAGGGTCTCGCCGCACTTGGGGCAGACGATGCTTCCGGACTCCAGGACTTCCTCGTCAAAGTCGATGACGTTGCCGCAGGAGCACTCTACCTCGTAGATGGTGGTGTCCTCGTCGCCGAAGTCGAAGCCTTCCTCAGGCTCCTCTTCGTCGTCTTCCTCGTCTTCATCCTCTTCGGGGTCGTAGTAATCGTCGTCCTCGTAATCCTCGTCCCAGTCATCCTCGTCGTCTTCATCCATGATGAAGTCCTCAATGGCGTCCAGGTCCTCTTCGATCTCGTCCAGCTCGTCGGAGATGGCAATGGTGGTATCCTCAATGTCCACCATACGCTTGGACATATCGCCGAGCAGATCAACAATGGCGGCGATCATCTTTCCTTCGTTGGTCTCGGTGTCCAGCTTCAGGCCGTCCATGAGTCCCTTCAGGTAGGCGGATTTTTCAGAAATCGTCATATTCGTTCTCCTTTCAGCTTAGACAGCTGCGCATCAAACCTTGGAACGGCCCAGGTACTCGCCGGTGCGGGTGTCGATCTGGATCTTGTCGCCCTCGTTGATGAACAGGGGCACCTTGATCTCAGCGCCGGTCTCCACGGTGGCGGGCTTGGTCACGTTGGTAGCGGTGTTGCCGGCAAAGCCAGGCTCAGTCTTGGTAACAACCAGGTCAGCAAAGTTGGGCGCTTCCACGCCGAAAACATTGCCCTTGTAGCTCATGATGGTGCAGGTATCGTTTTCCTTGACGAACTTGAAAGAATCATCCAGAACGCTGGCATCGATGGGGGTCAACTCGTAGGTCTCGCCGTCCATGAAGTAGTACAGGTTGCCGTCGTTGTAGGAGTACTCCATCTTCTTGCGCTCAATGTAAGCGGTGGGGTACTTGGCGGAGGGGTTGAAGCTGGTCTCGGTCACGCCGCCGGTAATGACGTTCTTCATCTTCACGCGGACGAAGGCAGCGCCCTTGCCGGGCTTGACATGCTGGAACTCGATGACCTGCATAACCTTGCCATCCATTTCAAAGGTTACGCCGTTTCTAAAATCACTTGCAGAAATCATTGGTTTATCCTCCTAATTTATGTTCCCTTGGGGGGATACAAGTCTAAATCCTTAACCATGTTAGTTTACCCCATAATACGCTATTTTGCAAGGGGGTTTGGGAAATTTTTTAGATTATCAGCAAATCTTTGGGAATATTGGTGATATCCTCCACACCGGTCTCCGTTACAATTGTCACATCCTCAATACGGACGCCGAATTTTCCGGGCAGATAGATGCCAGGCTCGGCGGAGGTAACGGCGCCGGCGGGAATGGGCTTCTCGTTGCGGAAGCTCATGTTGGGGCCCTCGTGGATCTCCAGGCCCACGCCGTGGCCGTAGCTGTGGCCGAAGTACTCGCCGTAGCCCGCGTCGGAAATAACCTTCCGGGCAGCACCGTCCACCTGGGCGCCGGTGACGCCGGCCTTGGTGGCGGCGATGCCGGCCAGCTGGGCCTGCAGGACGATATTATAGACCTTCTTCATTTCCTCGGTGGCGTAGCCAACGGCAAAGGTACGGGTGGTATCGGAACAATAGCCCTGGTACAGGACGCCGAAATCCATGGTGATGAAGTCGCCCTCCTGGATGACCCGCTCCCCGGCCACACCGTGGGGCATGCTGGTGTTGGGGCCGGAGACCACGATGGGGTCAAAAGACAGGCCCTCCGCGCCGTTGCGGTACATCTCATAGATCAGCTCCGCCTGGGCTTCCAGCTCGGTCATGCCCGCGTGGATCCGGGGCACGGTATCCAGGAACGCCTTGTCGGCGATCTTCTGGGCATGGCGCAGCAGGTCCAGCTCCCAGTCCTCTTTTACATCCCGGAAGCCGTTGATTTTGGCATTGAAGGGCACCAGCTTGGCGTTCAGATTCTTTTCCAGCCCCATGAACTCGGCCACAGTCAGATAGTTCTCCTCATAGCCCAGAGCGGTGACGCCGAAGTCCGCGATGGCCTCGTTGATGCACTTGGCGTAGTTCCGGCCGGAATTCACGTCCAGGACCTCGAAGCCCTTGATATGATTCTGGGCGGACTCGATATAGCGGCTGTCCGTAAAGTAACGGCAGCCCTTCCTGGTCACAATGGCCATGCCCTCGGCAATGTCGAATTCCGCGCCGTAATGGCGGCTGTACCGGGAGGTCAGCAGCAGGCCGTCCACCTCACCGTCCAGCAGGGACAGGAATTTTTCCAGATTTTTCATAGCTTTATTCTCCTTTTTCTCGCCGCAAAGACAAAAGGCAGCTCCAGCACATGGCGCGCCTTCAGCCAGAAGGTGTGATTATCAATGGCCTTTACCAGAATGGGTGTCACCCCCGCCAGGTTTCCGGCCAGTGTATCCGTAAAGATCTGATCGCCCACGATGGCGGACTGCTCCGGCGTAAAACCGAACCGGGCCATACATTCCCGCAGCCCCTTGGGGCGGGGCTTGTGGGCCCGCATAATGTAATCCAGGCGATATGCCTCGCAGAAGCGGATCAGGCGGTCGTTCTTGCTGTTGGAGACGATGGCGATCTTCACCGGGGAGGCATTCATGGCCTCCAGCCAGGCGCGCATTTTCTCCGTAGGGACATCTGTGGTATAGGGGACGATGGTATTGTCAAAATCCATCATCAGCAGCCTGATCCCATGGGCCAGCAGAAATTCGGGGGTCAGGTCTGTCAGCTCCGGCGTCATCATTCCGGGAAGGAAGGAAAGGGACATATCATTTTCTCCTTGTTCATATACTTGCGGAGAAAAGCCCTGACGCGGCCGCTGCTCCCCGATTCATGGGGATTATATCACGGAACGGAGGATTTGTCCATGGGGATCCCGCAATATCTGGCTATGACGGAGGCGGAAATTGCCAAAGCCGCCGTTCTTCCCCCGAAGCTTGCCTGGATGGGCTGCCATTTTTCCGAAACGGGACTTGCTGGACTGCCGGAAGCGCTTCCGGAAGGGGCTCTTCTGGTCCTGGACGACAGCACCCCCATGGGGCGGCAGTCCATACCGGAAATTGCCGAAGCGCTGCGCGGTGTGCTCCGCCGCTTTTCCTGCCGGGGGCTGGTGCTTGACTTTCAAAGGCCGGAAATCGCGCCCCAGCGGGCGCTGGCCGCTTTTCTCCGGGACAGTCTTCCCTGCCCCCTGGCCGCGCCGCCGGAATACGCCCCGGAAGACTGCGCCGTCTTCCTGCCGCCTATACCGATCCCGCAGACCGTTGAAGACTTCCTCGTCCCCTGGCAGGGCCGGGAGATCTGGCTGGATGCAGGCCCCGGTGAAACCACCTTGCATCTGACGAAGCAGGGCTGTGCCGTTCTTCCCAGCTCCGGAGACAGTACCCTGGGGACCTTCTATGACGACGCTCTGTGCTGCCGCTATTCCATTCAGGCAGAACCGGACGGCTTTTCCTTCCGCCTTTGTCGGGACAGGAAATGCATCCAGGCTCTTCTGTCCCGGGCCGAAGGGCTGGGCGTTACCCTGGCCATCGGCCTGTGGCAGGAGCTGCGGTAAAGCCGCTCACTTTACTCTATACCACCGGGACAGCTCTCCGACCTTCAGAAACCCGATTTTCTCGTACAACGCAATGGCCCTTCCGTTGCTCCCCGCCACTTCCAAACGCAGGGGCACACCGGGACACACGGAGGCCAGCGAGTGCAGCACCCGCTTCCCTGCCCCGGGCTTTGCCGCGGCAATGGCCTCGATGCAGTCCTCCCGCAAATAACCGATGCCCAAAAGCTCCCCTTGGTGGTGGACAAAATAAGCCCCGCCCTCCAGCAGCCGGGCCTCATCCCGGCTTTCCAGGGTCCCGGCGTTGTCCACTGCCGCCATGGCCTCGTTGTAGAGCGTCCGCCACCGGCCGACCGTGGCCTCCGTTACCGGAAACAGGGCTTCAACCAGGTCCTCGTCCACATTGGGGATGCCCCGCATTTCCAGGACCACCGTATGCAGCGGATAGTTTTCCAGAATCCCGCTGCCGGACGCATAGATTTTCTCCGCCCCGCAGGCGGCGCAGAAGGACACGCATTCCTCCAGCAGTGCCTGCGGCGTCCGGGAATCCCGCAGATGAATATAGGCCTCTCCCCGATAGGGGATCTCCTTCAGAATCAGACTGGCAACGCCGTTTTCCGTTGTAAATACCGGAAAATCTTTCATAATTTTCGCTCCTGGTATGTTTGTTTTTTCGTCTGTTTCCCGATTGTATCTTCCCTTTTTCCGTGGTATAATACAGAAAAAGAGAAAAAGGAAGCATTTTATGATCGCCAACTACCATACCCACACACACCGCTGCAACCACGCCCAGGGCAGCGAACAGGAATATGTGGATTCCGCCCTGTCTGCCGGTCTAAAAATCCTGGGCTTTTCGGATCACACGCCCTATTTCTTCCCCGGGGACTACTACTCCACCTTCCGGATGCGCCCGGAAGAGCTTCCCGGCTATGTCGCCGCCGTAAACGGCCTGCGGGAACGCTATGCAGGTAGGCTGGATATCCATGTGGGCGTAGAGGCCGAATACTATCCCAAATACTTTGACCGTCTGGCCGACTTTCTCCGGGAAAATCAGGTCGAATATATGATTTTAGGGCAGCATTTCGTGGGCAATGAGCCGGAGGGCACCTACAGCGGCCGGGAAACCATGGATAAGGACGTTCTGGAGGCCTATGTTCGCCAGGTGGTCGCCGCCATGGAAACGGGGCTTTACACCTACATTGCCCACCCGGATATTCTGAATTACACAGGCCCTGTGGATATCTATAACGAGTGGATGGGTGTGCTCATCCGGGAGGCAGCCAACTGCAGCGTACCCCTGGAATTCAATTTTCTGGGCTTCCGGGAAGGCCGCAACTACCCCGACCAGAGATTTCTGGAGCTGGTGGCGCAGGCAGGCCACCCCATGGTCCTGGGCTGCGACGCTCACCAGCCGGAGGCACTAAACGTTCCGCAGGTGGAGACCCAGGTACGAGAGTTACTTGCAAAACTGGGCATTCCTATTCTGGAAACGGTGACACTGCGGCAGTTGGGATAACGCTCAGTCTGCCAGCGCTTCGTCTATCCTGCGAAACAGCGCGCGGTATTCCTCCGCGTCCATATCGTTCTCAGGGCTGTTCCTTGCGAGCAGCCCTTTTAATTCTTCTGAATCACCGCTGTAGGCGCAAGCCCGCGCATAGGCAAACCGGTTGGCATCCACCTCATAGGGGAACCCTAGATAGGCGTTCGTAAAATACGCCTCTTCCCCCTCCAGCTTTCCCTGCCGCCATACCCCATCTTGAAGCCGAAAGCAGGTGCCATCATAGAGCAGGACATAGGGCAGGCTCTCCCGCAGAAATGGGCTGAATTGCTCAGGCTGCTGATACTGCATACCATGCCGCAGTTCATGGCAAAGATAAAAGAGCTGCCGTCCCCGCGGCAGCTTTTCCAGCAGCGCCCAGTTCAGAAAAAGCGTATTCTCTACAATGTCGTAGGTTCCGTAGGCCGTCTCATAGCCCGCTGGCATTTCCCAGGATAATGCCAGATGCAGACCATTTTCCGCACAGAATTCTCTGGCAAAAGCTTCCAGTGCCTGCTTGTCCGCCATATGCGTTCACCCTCTCATAAATCCGCAGCAGCCGATTTCGGACATCTCCACAAAGCCCATAGATTTGTAAAAACCGATGGTTCCTGGCGTATTGTCCGTGGCCAGTTCGATCTGCCGCACATGGCTGTAGCGGTCCAGGACCGCCTGCAGCAGGGCCCTGCCGATACCTCTGCGCTGGTATTCTGGGTAAACCAGAATATCCTGCACAAACACAATGGTATCTCCATCCCCCACGGTGCGAATCAAGCCCACCAGGCTGTCAGCCTCATAGGCAGCCAGCGTCAGCAAGGAATGCACGAACCCCCTCTGCAGCACTTCCGGGTGGTCCGTATAAGCCGTCCAGCCTACACTGGTATAGAGCGGCAGAATTTCTTCTTCCCTGTAACACGTATATTGCCGAATTTCCATAAGAGGTCCTCCAAAATATGAAAAAACCACACCGGCAAGCCCTTGCGCTCTGGCCGATGTGGTTTTCCTGTTTGCTTACTTGCCCTTCTCGGCCTTCTTGGCGGCCTTGGCCTTTGCCTTGGCTTCCTGAGCCTTCTTGGCCTCAGCCTTGGCAGCCTCCGCGGCGGTCTCGTTGGTGGACATAGCCCACTTGGCGATCTCGATCCGGACCTGATCGGCGCCGGTCTCGATGACCAGATTGTTTTCCTTCACGTTGACAACGGTGCCGACAATGCCGCCGATGGTGGTGATCTTGTCGCCGGTCTTCACGGCGGAACGCATCTGCTCTGCTTCCTTCTTCCGCTTGTTTTCGGGGCGGATGAGCATGAAGTAGAACACGGCCAGCATGAGAACCAGGGTGATCAGCATGCTGCCCATTCCGGTAGAGCCGGTAGCAGTCAAAATAGTCATTGGGGTGAACTCCTTTGTATGTGATAGATTTCATTATATCATCCGCGGCGCAAATTGCAAGGACAATTTACATAGCCGCGGAATATTTTTGGAATGAGGGCGTTTATAGTCCATTCCCCCGCAGCTCCACGATCTGGTCCCGCAGCACGGCGGCGTACTCGTACTCCATCATCTTTGCCGCCTCCTTCATCTGCTTTTCCAGGCGGGCGATCTCCTTTTCCTTCTCCGCCTTGGTCATCTTCACGCCGGTGCGCCCCTTCCGCTCGGCGGTGGGCGAGGAAATTTCAATCAGGTCCCGGACGGACTTGATAACGGTCTTGGGGACAATGCCATGGGCCTTGTTGTAGGCGTCCTGGATATCCCGGCGGCGGGCCGTCTCGTCCATGGCGATGCGCATGGAGGGCGTCACCGTATCGGCATACATAATGACCTTGCCCTCGGCATTGCGGGCCGCCCGGCCCATGGTCTGGATCAGGCTGGTCTCGCTGCGCAGGAAGCCCTCCTTGTCCGCGTCCAGAATGGCAACCAGGCTGACCTCCGGCAGGTCAAGGCCCTCCCGCAGCAGGTTGATGCCTACGAGCACATCGAACTTCGCCAGCCGGAGATCCCGAATGATCTCCATCCGCTCCATGGCGCCAATATCTGAGTGCATATACCGGACCTTGATGCCCGCCTTTTGCAGGTACACCGTCAGGTCCTCGGCCATTTTCTTGGTCAGGGTCGTCACCAGGACCCGTTTCTGTCTGGCCGTGCGGGCGTTGATCTCGCCGATCAGGTCATCGATCTGCCCCTCAATGGGCCGGACCTCCACCACGGGGTCCAGCAGGCCCGTAGGCCGGATGACCTGCTCCACGATTTGCCCGGAGCGGGTACGCTCGTACTCGCCGGGGGTGGCGGAGACATAGATCACCTGGTTGATCTTTTCATCGAATTCCTTGAAGTTCAGAGGCCGGTTGTCGTAAGCGGAGGGCAGGCGGAAGCCGTAGTTCACCAGTGCGTCCTTCCGGCTCCGGTCCCCGGCGTACATGGCCCGGCACTGGGGCAGGGTCACGTGGCTTTCATCAATGAACATGAGAAAATCCTCAGGGAAGTAGTCCAGCAGGGTGGTAGGGGGCGAGCCCGGAGCCCTGCCCTGAATGACCCGGGAATAGTTCTCTATGCCGTTGCAGAACCCGATCTCCGTCATCATTTCCAGGTCATAGGCGGTACGCTGGGCAATGCGCTGGGCTTCAATGAGCTTGTTTTCCGCCCGGAATTTCACCACCTGCTCGTCGCACTCCTTCTGAATCTCCAGCATAGCCCGCTGGAGCTTTTCCTTGGAGGCCACATAGTGGCTGGCGGGGTAGATCGCCACATGGTCCACATAGCGCTCTACCATACCGGACACGGCGTTGATCTCACTGATGCGGTCGATCTCGTCCCCGAAGAACTCCACCCGGATGGCCCGGCCGGACCAATAGGCGGGATAGACCTCCAGGGTATCCCCCCGGACCCGGAATTTGTTTCGGGAGAAGTCGATGTCGTTGCGCTCGTAACGGATCTCCGTCAGCTTCTTGAGGATCTCGTCCACAGGCCGCTCCTGGCCCACCCGCAGGGAAATGACCATGCTCTTGTAGTCAATGGGGTCCCCCAGGCCATACAGGCAGCTGACCGAGGCCACAATAATCACATCCCGCCGCTCAAACAGAGAGGACGTGGCCGAATGGCGCAGCCGGTCGATCTCTTCGTTGACGGAGGCGTCCTTCTCAATATAGGTGTCCGTATGGGCAATATATGCCTCGGGCTGATAGTAATCGTAGTAAGAAATGAAATATTCCACCACGTTGTGAGGGAAAAACTCCCGGAACTCCGAGCACAGCTGGGCGGCCAGAGTCTTGTTATGGGCCAGCACCAGGGTGGGCCGGTTGAGCCTGGCAATGACCGAGGCCATGGTAAAGGTCTTGCCGGAACCGGTGACGCCCAGCAGGGTCTGCTCCCGCAGCCCCCAGTTGACCCCATTGGTCAAAGCCTCAATGGCCTCCGGCTGGTCGCCGGAGGGCTTGTATTCCGAAACCAATTCAAAATGATCCATAGTATCTCCTTTATATCAGCAGACAGTCCCGAAAGCGGTCGTCGGACATGGCGATGGACACATAGTCCCCATCCGCCACAATGATGTGGTCCGCCAGCGTGATCTCCACCGCCTGCAGGGCGTGGGCGATCCGGCGGGTGGTCTGGATATCCTCCGCCGAGGGCACCGCCAGACCGCTGGGATGGTTGTGGGCCAAGACCACGGTGGTGGCGTTGACGCCGATGGCCGTTTCCACGATTTTCCGGATGGACACCCCCGCGGAATTGGTGCCGCCCTCTCCCAGCTCCTTGCAGCACAGCAGCTTGCACTTGGCATCCAGACAGAGGATGAACACCGTTTCCAGCTTCCGCCCGAAAAAGTGGGGCACCAGATAGTCCGCGCATTGTTCCAGGGTGGGCAGCACCGTCACATGATTGGCCCGGTCCACCATATAGAATCTGCCCATCTGGGGAATCAGTGTCAGAAACACCGCCGCGTTTTCCCCGATACCCGGCACCTTCATCAGCTCCTCCGGACTGGCCTCCAGCACCTGGGAAAGACTGCCGAAATGATCCAGCAGGACATGGGCAATGGGGTTCGTGTCCACCCGTGGGATCACGTAAAACAGCAGCAGCTCCAGGGCCTGGATGTCCGAAAAACTGTCCAGTCCCTCCTGACGAAACCGCTTCTTTACCCGTTCTCTATGACCTTCGTGCATAGAACTGCCTCTCTTTTCCATCTAAAACTCGCCCTTGCTATTTACGGATAAGGGCGTTACAATAGTCTAAAAGAAATGTCGAAACCTGCCGGGAAAGTTTTTCCCGATTCTGCGCATGCTATCACCGTCAGGAGGACTGTCATGGATAAGGAAACCCTTCCCGTAGAGACGCTGAATCTGATCGTTTCTCCCTGCCTCTGTGTCAAGGGCGGGCATATTCTCCGGTGCAATGCGGCTGCCGAACGCCTGATGCTCCCGGAGGGAAGCGAAATTGCCCCGCTTCTGGCCACAGGACGGGAGGAATACACCGCTTTTCAGGGCGGCAGCCTGTACCTGACCCTGGACATTTCCGGCACCGTTTTCGGGGCGGAGGTGGAGCGCCGGGGGGAATGGGACTTTTTCCTGCTGGAAGGTCCCGAAGAAAGCCGGGAGCTTCGGGCGCTGGCCCTGGCCGCCGCCGATCTGCGGCAGCCCCTGGCGGGCCTGCAGGCTTCCGCGGAAATGCTGGCCCGGGAAGCCGGACCGGATGGACGGCAGCAGGCCGCGGCGCTGAACCGCGGCCTGGCGCAGATGCTGCGCGTTATCGGCAACATGTCCGCCGCCGCGGCGGGACTGAGCCACCAGGAGCTGGTGGAGATCACCGCCGTCTTCCGGGAGATTTTTGAAAAGGCCCGGTCATTGCTTGATGGGATCGGTCTGACTCTCAGCTACCATGGACCGGAACACGCCCTTTACTGTATGGCCGACACCCAGGAGCTGGAGCGGGCGGCTCTGAATCTGTTGTCCAATGCCGCCAAGTTCACGCCCAAGGGCGGACAGATCACCGTCAGCCTCACCCGGCAGGGACGGATGCTGCGGCTGTGCGTCCAGGACAGCGGCAGCGGCATTCCGGATCCCATCCGGGGCAGCGTTTTCCGGCGCTACCTGCGGCAGCCCTCCGTTGAGGACGGCCGCTTTGGGTTGGGCCTGGGCATGGTCATGGTGCGGTCCGCCGCCTCCCATCACGGAGGGGCTGTACTCCTGGACCATCCGCCCCAGGGGGGCACCCGCGTCACCATGACCCTGGCCATCCGTCAGGACGGCGGGACCCAGCTGCGCTCTCCCCTGCTGCGCATCGACTACGCCGGCGAGCGGGACCACACCCTCACGGAGCTGTCCGATGTGCTTCCGGCGGAATACTACAAAGACTTTTAAGAATCTCCCCGCCCCGCGCGGGGAGACGCTTATATCGTCTGCAAAAAGCTGTCCTTTTTGACGATGGCGATGCCGTTTCCGTCCTCGCCCAGAACCAGCAGCTCCTCACCGGGACGGATGGCAAATACCTCCAGAGCCTTTTCCGGCAGCCGGAACGCGCCGTCCTCCCCCACCGTCACCACGCCGAAGAAATGCTTTCCCTTGGGCGGAATGGGCAGCAGCTGTCCCTCCGGCGTATAGCGCACCAGGTCATCCAGGGTCACGTCATAGAAGTTCGCCAAAGCGATGCAGTTGTCGATATCCGGCGCGGACTCCCCCGTCTCCCATTTGGAGAGGGCCTGCCGGGACACGCCCACAGCCCCGGCCACCTGCTCCTGGGTCAGGCGGTTCCGCTTGCGCAGATACAGCAGATTCTCAGCCAGCATAGCGGCCCTCCTTTCACATGCCCTCTATTATACCCGCCCCCGGTGCAAAAAGCAACCGGGGTTAACATTTTTTCCGTGGAAATGTTCGCTTTCCTTGGTGGACTTTTCCGGAAACGCGCCCTAAAATAAAGCCATAAGGAGGGATGGATATGGAGCCTGTTTTGGAGGTTTCCGGACTTTGTAAGCGATACCCGAAGTTTTCCCTGGAGAATGTAAGCTTTTCTTTGGAAAAGGGGCATATTATGGGATTTCTTGGCCGGAACGGCGCGGGAAAGACCACGACCATGAAATCGATTCTGGGGCTTGTCCATGCCGATGCCGGTATCATCCGCATTCTGGGGCAGGACGCGGCGCGAAAGGATGTCCGCAGGCAGATCGGCTACGCCGCCGGCGGGGCGGCCTTTTACCCCCGGAAAACCATGGCACAGATCACGGCCCTGACCAGAGGCTTTTACCCGGACTGGGACGACGCTGCCTTTGCCCACTATCTGGAGGTATTCCGGCTGGACCCCGGCAAGCAGATCCGGCAGCTGTCCGAAGGCATGAAGGTCAAATTTCAGCTGGCGCTGGCCCTTTCCCACGGGGCTGAGCTTCTGATCCTGGACGAGCCGTCCAGCGGCCTGGACCCGGTGTCCCGGGCGGAGCTGACGGACATCTTCCGGCAGCTGGCGGCAAAGGGCACGTCCATTCTGTTTTCCACCCATATCACCACGGACCTGCTGGGCTGCGCCGACGACATCACTTATATCCAGGCAGGCAAAATCATCGCCTCCAAGCCCCTTCCCGTCTTTCTGGCGGATCACCCGGACTGCGATGGACTGGAAGCCATTATGGTCCGGCTGGAAAAGGAGGATATCCAACTATGAAGCGGCTGCTGAAAAAGGAATTTACGTTTACGGCCCTGCCCCTGTGCTACATCTTTCTGCTGTTCTCCGGCATGACCATGGTCCCCGGCTACCCCATCGCCATGGGCAGTTTTTTCCTGTGCCTTTCTCTGTTCCAGTCCATGATGAACAGCCGGGAACAGAATGACCTGAGCTATACCCTGCTGCTGCCCGTCAGCAAAGCCGACGTGGTAGAAGCAAACTACCTCTTCTGCACCGGGATGCAGGTTCTTTTCTTCCTGATCTGCGCCGTTCTGACGGCCATCCGAATGGCCTTTCTCTCCGGTGCCGCCGTGTACGCCCGGAACCCCATGATGAACGCCAACCCGGCATACCTGGGAAATCTGCTGCTGGTGTTTCTGAGCTTCAACGTGCTGGTGCTGGGAGGATACTGGAAGACAGGCTACGCTCTGGGAAAGCCCTTTGTATATTTTTCCATTGCGGCCTTTCTGATCGTCGGCGCGGGGGAGACTCTGCACCACATCCCGGGGCTGGAGGGCTTGAACGCCACCACCGGCTATTGGCAGCTCCAGCTTCCGATCCTGCTGCTTTGCGCCATTGCCTATGCCCTTGGGACCTTCCTCGCTATGAAAAAAGCGCAGAAACACTTTGACAGGGTAGATTTGTAGACCAAAAACACAGCCCCCGGAAAACGGATTTCCGGGGGTCTTGCTTATTTCAGATAGCTTTTCAGATACTGTCCCGTGTAGCTCTTTGGGTTTTTGGCGACCTCCTCGGGGGTGCCGCAGGCCACCAGGGTGCCGCCGCCGTCGCCGCCCTCGGGGCCAAGGTCGATGATATAATCCGCCGTTTTGATAACGTCCAGATTGTGCTCAATGACCAGCACCGTGTTTCCCGCGTCCACCAGCTTGTTGAGGACCTCAATGAGTCGGTGGACATCCGCGGCGTGGAGGCCCGTGGTTGGCTCGTCCAGAATATAGATGGTCCGTCCCGTGGCCGTGCGGCTCAGCTCCGTTGCCAGCTTCACCCGCTGGGCCTCGCCGCCGGAGAGGGTGGTGCTGGCCTGGCCCAGCTTGATATAGCCCAGGCCCACCTCGCAGAGCGTCTGGGCCTTTTTCCGGATCTTCGGCAGATTCTCAAAGAATTCCACCGCCTCTTCGCAGGTCATGTCCAGCACCTGGGCAATATTCTTGCCCTTATATTGGACCTCCAGGGTCTCCCGGTTGTACCGGGCACCGTGGCAGACCTCGCAGGGGACGTACACGTCCGCCAGGAAGTGCATCTCGATCTTCACCAGACCGTCGCCGGAGCAGGCCTCGCAGCGGCCGCCCTTGACGTTGAAGCTGAACCGGCCCGGGCCATAGCCCCGCATTTTGGCATCGGCCGTAGAGGCGAACAGGTCCCGGATGTCGTTGAACAGGCCCGTGTAAGTGGCGGGATTGGACCGGGGCGTCCGGCCGATGGGACTCTGGTCAATGTCGATTACCTTATCCAGGTTCTCCAGGCCCTCCACACAGCGGCAGGCCCCCGGGCGGCACCGGGCATGGTTCAGCTTGGAGAGCAAGGTCTTATTCAGGACCTCGTTGACCAGGCTGGATTTGCCCGAACCGGATACGCCGGTGACGCAGGTAAAGGTCCCCAGAGGGATCTCCACATCGACATTTTTCAGGTTGTTTTCCCGGGCGCCCCGGACCGCCAGGATCTGGCCGTTGCCGGACCGTCTGGTCTCGGGCACGGGGATCTTTTTCTTTCCGGAAAGATACTGCCCAGTCACGGACTCCGGGCAGTTCAGGATATCCTGCAAGGTGCCTGCCGCCACGATCTTTCCGCCGTGGCTGCCCGCGCCGGGGCCTACGTCTACGATAAAGTCCGCCGCCCGCATGGTGTCCTCGTCATGCTCTACCACGATCAGGGTATTGCCCAGGTCACGCAGGTGCTTTAAGGTCGCCAGCAGTTTGTCGTTGTCCCGCTGGTGCAGGCCAATGGATGGCTCGTCCAGAATATACAGCACGCCCATGAGGGAGGAACCGATCTGGGTGGCCAGCCGGATGCGCTGGCTCTCGCCGCCGGACAGAGTCCCGGCCCCGCGGGAAAGGGTCAGATAACTCAATCCCACGTCCGTCAGGAACCGCAGCCGGGAGGTGATCTCCCGGACGATCTGCTGGGCGACGACTGCCATGTTGCCCTCCAGCTTCAGATTCTCCATGAATTCCAGCTCCTGGACCACGCTCATCCTGCAAAACTGCATGATATTCAATCCGCCCACCGTTACCGCCAGCGCCAGCTCGTTCAGACGGTCTCCATGGCATTTGGGGCAGGGGGCGGTCGCCATGCACTCCTCCAACTCCTTCCGGGCAGCGTCGGACTGGGTCTCCCGATAGCGGCGGGAGATATTGTTCAGAATGCCCTCGAAGGGCTGTTCCAGCACGCCCATGCCGTTGCCCCGATTGTAGGTCATGCGCAGCTTTTCCGTGCCCGTGCCATAAAGGATGACCCGCATAGCCTCCTTGGAGAGGGTGTTCACCGGGTCCGTCAGGGAGAAATGATATTTCTGGGACAGGGCCTCAAAATACATCCGGAAAATAGAGTCCGTCCGGGCACTCTGCCAGCCGGAGGCCTGAATGGCCCCGTCAAAAATAGACTTGGTCTTGTCGGGAATCACCAGGTCTTCATCCGCAATCAGCTGGAAGCCCAGGCCCGTGCAGCTGGGGCAGGCCCCGTTGGGGTTGTTAAAGGAGAACATCCGGGGCTCCAACTCCGTCAGACTGATGCCGCAGTCCTCACAGGCGTAATTCTGAGAAAAGCTCAGCTCCCGTTCCTCCTTGGGCAGCTGGATGGTCACAAGGCCCCCGGAATGGGTGCAGGCGGTCTCAATGGAATCCGTCAGGCGGCGGCGCAGGCCCTCCTTCAGCACCAGGCGGTCCACCACCAGCTCAATGGTGTGCTTTTTGTTCTTTTCCAGCCTGATTTCTTCCGTCAGGTCGTAAAGAATGCCGTCCACCCGCACCCGGGCGAAGCCCTGCTTCCGGGCGTCCTCCAGGACCTTGACATGCTCGCCCTTTTTGCCCCGGATCACCGGGGACAGAACCACAAAACGGGTCCCCTCCCCCAGGGCCTCCACCCGGTCCACGATCTGATCGATGGTCTGACGGCGGATCTCCTTGCCGCACCTGGGGCAGTGGGGAATACCCACCCTGGCCCAGAGCAGACGCAGATAGTCGTAAATCTCCGTTACGGTACCCACGGTGGACCGGGGGCTTTTGGAGGTGGTCTTCTGGTCAATGGAAATGGCGGGAGACAGGCCGTCAATGGAATCCACATCCGGCTTGTCCATCTGCCCCAAAAACTGCCGGGCATAGGAGCTCAGGCTTTCCACATACCGCCGCTGACCCTCGGCATAGATGGTGTCAAAGGCCAGGCTGGACTTTCCGGAACCGCTGAGGCCGGTAAAGACCACCATCTTATCTCTTGGGATCTCCAGATCCACATTTTTCAGGTTGTTTTCCCGGGCGCCCCGGACAATGATCTTATCGTTCATAGACTGCCTCGCTTTTGTTATATCTCAAAGTCCCGATGGAACCCGGGACTTTTGCGCTCACCGGTCTATTATACCACATTTCTTTTTATTTCACAACCTGTTTTCAAACGAAATTTCGTATTTAATTTTTAAGGAATCGCGCCAGCTCGTCGGCCAACAGCTCCGGGTGGTTGATGATATCGCCATGGCCGAATCCGGGGAAGCTTTTTACCGCCAGCCTGGGGTATGTTTTCCGCAGATGCCGGATCGCTTTCTCCATATGGCCCTCTTTTTCGCCGTACCAGCAGGCCACCCTTGCCTCCGGTTGCACCGGCAGAGCGATCCGGTAGAGATACAGCCCCACCTCCCATGTAGCGCGGACGGATTCCAGGGAGATATTGTCCGGGATCCGGCTCATCATGGTCTGCATTCCCTTTTCCGTCTGGCCCATAAAGCGCAGCGCCCAGGCGGGCATGGTCTTCTCCCGGGCCGTCCGGTACTGCTTCCGCGGCATGATCTTCAGGATCAGCTTGTTCAGGGGGCCAAAATCCAGGTATTCCGGCCCGCTGAGGATCATATGACCGATCCGCAGCCGGTCAGATGCCTGCAGGAAAATCGCCGGCCCGCAGCCCAGGGACTCGGCAAACAGAGCGTCCAGACGCCCGCCGCAGTTCTCCAGAATATACGTCTCCAGCTTGCCCGCCTGCTCCTGGGCGGTAGTGTAGGTCGTCTCCCCCGTTCCCTCAAAGCCGTCAAAGCTCACGGCGTATACGCAGAATTCATCCGTCAGCAGCGGGATCACATCCTCAAACTGCTTCCAGCACATCAGATTTCCGTGCAGTAGCATGATCTTTTTCCCGGACTTATTTCCGAATTGTCGGATCTCCATGGTATCCCTCCTCGTATAATAAGATTTGCAGATAGTTATGTGCATCTGCTTAGTTCACTCAAA
>CAVLCF010000097.1:0-7747 GCA_963661735.1 bacterium
TGCCGTTCAGCTCGGGGATGACCAGGCCGATGGCCTTGGCAGCGCCGGTGGAGTTGGGCACGATGTTGCAGGCGCCGGCACGGGAACGACGCAGGTCGCCCTTTCTCTGGGGGCCGTCCAGGATCATCTGATCGCCGGTGTAGGCGTGGATGGTGCACATAATGCCGGACTCAATGCCAGCCAGGTCGTTCAGAGCCTTGGCCATAGGAGCCAGACAGTTGGTGGTGCAGGAAGCGGCGGAGATGATGTTGTCTTCCTTGGTCAGGGTGTTGTGGTTGACGTTATATACGATGGTGGGCAGGTCGTTGCCGGCAGGAGCGGAGATAACGACCTTCTTGGCGCCGGCGTCGATGTGCGCCTGAGCCTTGGCCTTGGAGGTGTAGAAACCGGTGCATTCCAGGACGACGTCGACACCCAGCTCGCCCCAGGGCAGCTCGGCGGCGTTGGCCTTGGCGTAAATGGTGATCTTCTTGCCATCGACAACAATGTTGTCCTCGCCGGCTTCCACAGTGTGGGTGCCGAAGGGAGCGGCGTAAGCGCCCTGCGTGGAATCGTACTTCAGCAGGTGAGCCAGCATCTTGGGAGAGGTCAGGTCGTTGATGGCGACAACCTCAAAGCCCTCAGCGCCGAACATCTGACGGAAAGCCAGACGGCCGATACGGCCAAAACCATTGATAGCAACTTTAACAGACATGGGAATTTCCTCCATTTCATAGTACTGCATGCGCAGTCTGATCATACTGTCAGCACGGGCTTTATCGATATCCCCGTACGGAATTTATTATACTATAGGCTTCCGTTAATGTAAACTGGGAATTCCGTCAAAACCCGCAGAATTTTTTTGCAATTTTTTGTGCAAAATCCGTTTTACTGGTAGGAAACCGGGGAATTGACCGGGGCGATGGCAATATAAGTGTTGCCCACGCCCAGCTCCAGAGGCTCCCCGTCCAGGGTCTTGAACCAGAAGGGGCTGCTCTCATCCTCCGCGCCCCAGGTAATGGGGACGAGCTTGCCGCCGCAGGCATAATAGCCCTGGCCGCCCTTTACGAAATCCGCGGTGTAGTAAATGCCGTCGGTGGTAATATCCGCCAGCATGACGATCACATTGTTGAAAGTCTCGGGATCCTCGGTGTCCCCCAGCACCATGGCCTTGTCATACTGATTATAGACGTATTTGCCCAGGGCCGCGTCATAGACCATGGAGGTATCCTTGCGGTTGCCGCCGTAGGTGAAGGTCACGGTGATCGTTCCGGCAGGTTCCCCGTCCGCCGGGGTACCGTCCTCCCGGAAGCGCAGGTTATAGTCCTTGTCCTCCGGCTGGGTGGTGCGGAAGCCCTTCTCCTGGGCCAGGGCCTCCAGCTGGTCGCCCCGGGCGAACAGGCAATGCTCCCAGCCCTTTTCACTGGGGAACGTATAGGCTCTGTCCGTATTGCGGAAGGAATAGCCGCTGTCACCCTGGCTATCGATATTGAACCGGTCGATGCCGTTCTTTCTGGCATTGGTCAGCACCTGCTCGGAGCCGCCCGCGTCAAAGAGGACGGCATCGTAATGCTTGACGATCTCGTTGAACATCAACCGCACGGAACGGACGGAGCCGATGGCCTCGGACTGGGCAGGATCGGTGAACAGGGCCAGGTCCCGGATGATGGAACCGTTGACCCACATCTCCATAAGGATATCCGCGTTCATGGTGCCGTAGTGGGGCAGCGCGCCCCGGATATTGCTGATGGAAACGGCATAGACCCGGCCCGTAAAGGGGGCGTCCAGCGTCTTACCGTTCAGGGGATTGGTATAGACGGGGGCAGGCTCGGTAGTGGGTTCCTCCGTAGTGGGGGCCTCGGTGGCAGCGGCTTCCGTTGTGGGCGCTTCCGTGGCCTGCGTGGCAGGCTCGGCAGTGGGCGCGGACGCGCCGCCGCAGCCGCACAGCAGCAGCGTCAGCGCCAGCAGCAGACAAATCAGTTTCTTCATTGCTTCATACCTCTTAAAATTAGTATCAAACCGGAAGGTCAGCCCTCGGCGTTCTGCTGAAGAATACCTTCCATGGTTTTGCCGATGGTATAATAGAATACATTGTCCCGGGCGGGCTGCAGATCCAGCAGCTGGCCCCGCTTGGAATAAACATTGTAGCAGCCATAGAGAATGGGGATCACACTGCCGTCCTCCGCCACCATCTGGCAGAGGTTATAGAAGGTGCCGGAATTGGACAGAGCCTCCTTCGTCATGTTCAGCAGGGTGTCGTTATTCAGGACATTGTTGGTCAGGGTTCCATAGCCCTTGAAGAACTCGGAAAGGTCCGTGTTGGGGGGCAGCTTTGTCTGACCCAGGTAAATATCATAGGTTCCTGCCCGCAGCACATCCTTATAGGTAGTGCCCGGACCGGAGCCGCCGTATTCCAGCACGCCGCAGGGAATGCCCAGCTCCGTCAGGTGGGCCGCGATATCCCGGGCGGTCCGCAGCCGGGCGGAGTCGTCCGCGTTGACCAGCAGCCTCAGCTTTTTCACTTCATGGGTCGTGCTGTCCCGGGGATACTGGATGCTGCCCAGATAATCCAGGAACTTCATGGGATCATACCCATAGTTGGAGGCCAGGGTGGAATAGTAATAAGGGGAACCCGGAGAGGTAATCAACGTGGTTGGCTGGGCCATGCCCCGGTAATTTTCCTCGTTCAGGGTCTCCCGGTCGATGGCATAGGTCAGGGCCTTGCGCAGCACATCGGAATTTTTGAACCAGTCGCTGTAGATCAGATTGCAGGTGAGATACAGCAGCACCCCGTTTTCCACTTCCCATAGCTCGTAGTCGCAGCGGTACTCGCCGAAGGAATCCAGCATGGGATCGGCGATGGCCAGATTCAGCTCGCCGAACTCAAATTCGTCCCGCAGCTGGGCCTGGCTGGTAGCCTCCATCAGGGTGATCACATTGGCCCGGACGGACAGCGTCGCGTCGCACCACCAGGAATCCACCTTGCGCATCTCCGCACCGTTGCTGCTCTGGTAAAAAGCATAGGGGCCGGTGCCCACAGGATGCTCGGAGGCCACTTCGCTGGCCTTCAGAATGGGAATATCCAGCAGCAGAGGCAGATCCTGGTAGGGCGTATCCAGATAGAACATGACCCCCTGGCCATCCTCATGGAGCTTGATCTCCGCAATATGGGTGAAGCGGCCCTTGTAGAAGTCGCTCTGCCTTGCCGCCTCATAGGAGGCAAGCACATCGTTGGGCGTCACCCGGGTGCCATCGGAGAACCGGGCGTTGTCGTCCACGTAAAAGGTGTAAATTGTGTTGTTGGGAGAGACCCGGTACCGGGAGCACAGGATCGGCGTGGTCTCATTGCTGCTGTTGTAGGCGAACAGGCCCTGATACATCAGGGAAAACAGCACCCGGTTGGAGAAGTTCATGCCGATAATGGGATTCATGGACCGGTTGGGATAGTAGGCCAGGATCATGGTCTGATCCGCCAGAGTGTCCTCCTCCGTAGGGTCCGGGTCGTCCTCCATCAGAATGGCGTCGCCGGTGGGCACATAGGCCTCATCCTTTCCCGAAGAGGCGCAGCCGGAAATGAGCGCCGTCAGCGCGGCGAACACAAGCAGCATCGCAAGCAGTCGTTTCATTGGTTTCCTCCTGTGCATACGATCACGGCCCCCTGGCTGCCCCGGTGGCCCTGTGTCACCCGATGGGACCAATACCGGTCGCTTTCGCAGACCGTACAGGCCGTGCTGACCTCCACATTCCGGACGCCGGCCCTTTCCAGCACCCAAGCATTCACCGCTTTCAGGTCCACCAGATATTTTTTTCCTTGGGTGCGGATAAAGGGTCTCATCGATTCTCCGTAGGCCGCCAGAAGGGCCTGGGGCACGTCCGCGTCCGTCTCAAAATGGCAGAAGCCAATATTCGGTCCCACGGCGGCGCGGATATTCTCGGGGCGGCTGCCATAGTATTTCCCCATGGCTTCCACCATCCGGGCGCCGATGCCGGAAACGGTCCCCCGCCACCCGGCGTGGGCCGCGCCCACCGCGCCGGTCACACTGTCCCAGGCCAGAATGGGCGTGCAGTCCGCGGAAAACACCACCAGAGCCAGCCCGGGTACATCCGTCACCAGAGCGTCGCAGTCCGGCAGACGGGGAGCGAACAGCCCCGCGCCCCGGTCCTTTTCTTCGGCCCGGTAGACAATATCCGAGTGGACCTGTCGGGCCAGAACCACGTTTTTGGGGTCAAACCCCAGAGCATTGCCCAGGATTTCATAGTTTTTCACCACGTTCTCCGGGTCGTCCCCCCGGGTGGGGGCCAGATTCAGGGAGCTGAGATAGTCCGTGCTCACCCCGCCGAAGCGGGTGGTAAAGGCATGGGGAACAGAGATCCCCTCCGCCGCCAGATATTCCAGACTTCCCGCGTGAATCGTTTGTATCATATGTTTCTCCTGTTGAATATGCCGCGCAATGCCGGACACGCAGAGCGCCAAAGGAACGCAGCCCCAACAGACGGTTAGAGTGTCATTGCGAGCCAGTGACCGATGTCACTGGTGTGGCAATCCCCCAGATTTTCAAACATCTTGGCTCCTAAGCCAGAAGCTTCCGCGCCTATCCGGGGGATTCCCACACTAGTGGTGCTCCGCGCAGCGAATCGAGATAGCAATGACTGCCAGTGGCAGTCATACCTCAGTACAATGAGGACTGGTTCGGAATGACATGCTATCTTTTGGGCTTTGCCCTTGCCCGCCAGCTGCGATCATATCCGAAATTACTGCTGCATCTGGGCTTCCTTATCTTTCTGCATGCAGCACTTTTTATACTTCTTGCCGCTGCCGCAGGGGCAGGGATCGTTGGGGCCTACCTTCTTGGCAGCGTTGCGGACAGGCTGCTTTTTCACCGCGCTGCCGTCGTCCGCGCCGGCCGCGCCGGTCTCCTTGGCCACCTTCTCCCGCCTGACCTCCTGCTGGGGCTGGATGCGCACCAGGAACATCCGGCGCACCGTCTCCTCCTTGATACTCTGGATCATGGACTCGAACATCTGGTAGCCCTCTTCCTTGTAGGCAATGACCGGGTCATGCTGGCCGTAAGCCCGCAGACCGATGCCCTGCTTCAGGTCGTCCATGGCATCGATGTTGTCCATCCAGTATTCGTCCACCACCCGGAGCATGACCACCCGCTCCAGCTCCCGCATGAGCTTTTCGCCGTAGGCGGCCTCCTTGGCCTGGTAGGTAGCAAGGGCAATATCATAAACGGTATCGGTGAGCTTCTGGGCGTCCATGCCGTCCAGCTCGTTCCGGCGGCCCTCCAGAGTGCCCTTGACGAAGTAGATGCCCTCCAACTGGACAGACAGCTCCTTCAGAGCCTCCTCGTTGGCGATGCCGCCGTGCTGGCTCAGGGCGGAGGCCACGGTGGTCTCCAGGACAGAGCGCAGCATGGTCAGAATATTCTCCCGCAGGTCCTCGCCGTCCAGCACCTTCTGCCGCTGGGCATAGATGACCTCACGCTGGGTATTCATCACGTCGTCATATTCCAGAACGTTCTTTCTGGCCTTGAAGTTCCGGCTTTCCACATTCTTCTGGGCATTTTCCACAGCGCCGGAAAGGATCTTGGCGTCAATGGGGGTGTCCTCGTCCAGGCCCAGGGAATCCATCATGCCCATGATCCGGTCAGAGGAGAACAGCCGCATCAGGTCGTCCTGGAGGCTCAGGTAGAACCGGCTCTCGCCGGGGTCGCCCTGACGGCCGGACCGGCCCCGCAGCTGGTTGTCAATACGCCGGGACTCGTGGCGCTCAGTGCCGATGATGAACAGGCCGCCCGCGGCCCGGACCTTCTCGGCCTCTTCCCTGATATTTGCCTTGTATTTTGCCAGCAGGTCGTTGTACTCCTGCCGGATGGCAAGGATCTCGGGGTCCGTGGTCTCGGCAAAGGAATCCGCCTCAGCGATCAGCTCCTCGGGCTTGCCCTGCCTGCGCAGGTCGGCCTTTGCCAGGAACTCCGCGTTGCCGCCCAGCATAATATCCGTACCACGGCCGGCCATGTTGGTAGCGATGGTAACGGCCCCCAGCTTACCGGCCTGGGCCACGATCTGGGCCTCCATCTCGTGGTACTTGGCGTTCAGCACGTTATGGGGAATGCCCTCGCGCTTCAGCATCCTGCTGAGCAGCTCGCTCTTCTCAATGGAAATGGTGCCCACCAGCACGGGCTGGCCCTTGGCGTGGCAGGCCTTCACCTGCTCCACAATGGCCCGGAACTTGCCCGCCTCGGTCTTGTAGACCACGTCCGGGTGGTCGATCCGGATCACGGGACGGTTGGTGGGAATCTCCACCACGTCCAGATTGTAGATGGCCTCAAATTCCTCCTGCTCCGTCAGCGCCGTGCCGGTCATGCCGGAGAGCTTGTCATAGAGCCGGAAAAAGTTCTGGAAGGTAATGGTGGCCAGGGTCTTGCTCTCGCTGGCGACGGTAACGCCCTCCTTGGCCTCAATGGCCTGGTGGAGGCCCTCATTGTACCGGCGGCCGTACATCAGTCGGCCGGTGAACTCGTCGACGATGATGATCTCGCCGTCCTTGACCACGTAGTCAATGTCCTTCTTCATCAGGCCCCGGGCCTTCATGGCCTGGTTGATGTGGTGGTTCAGCGTGGTATTCTCCGCGTCCGCCAGGTTTTCCACGCCGAAGAACTTTTCGGCCTTGGCGATGCCCTCGGCGGTCAAGCCCACGGTGCGGGACTTCTCGTCCACATAGTAGTCGCAGTCCAGGTCGTCCTTTTCCTCCTTGTCCTCGGTCTTGGCGAAGACCTGACGGCGCAGGGTGGAGACGAACTTATCCGCCATCTGGTAGAGCTGGGAGGAATCCTCGCCCTTGCCGGAGATGATCAGAGGGGTACGGGCTTCATCGATGAGGATGGAGTCCACCTCGTCCACGATGGCGAAGGCATGGCCCCGCTGGACCAGCTCCTGCTTGTAAATGGCCATGTTGTCCCGCAGGTAGTCAAAGCCCAACTCGTTGTTGGTGCAGTAGGTGATGTCCGCTGCGTAGGCCACCTTCCGCTCGGGCGGGGTCATGCCGGGGATGACCAGACCTACGGTCAGGCCCATGTACTTATAGACCTTGCCCATCCACTCGGACTGGTATTTGGCCAGATAGTCGTTGACGGTGACGATGTGCACGCCCCGGCCCGTCAGGGCGTTCAGGTAGGCGGGCAGAATGGCCACCAGAGTCTTGCCTTCGCCGGTCTTCATTTCGGCAATACGTCCCTGATGCAGGACAATGCCGCCGATGAGCTGTACGGGATAGGGCCGCAGGCCGATGACCCGGTCCGCCGCCTCCCGGATGGCCGCGAAAGCCTCGGGAAGCAGCGCGTCCAGGGTCTCGCCGCTCTGGTAGCGCTCCTTGAATTCCGCAGTTTTGGCCTTCAGGGCCTCCTCGCTCATTTCCTTATATTCGGACTCCAGTGCCAGAATGGAATCCACCATGGGCTGGATCTTCTTCAGCTCACGCTGAGAACGGGTTCCAAAGAGCTTGGTAATCAGTCCCATTGGATATCTCTCCTTTCAAATTCCGGGTTTGCGCCCGAATCTTCTTCATTTTTCTGCTAATCTATGGCATTATAACATACGGAGAACGAAAAATATAGAGTATTTTGTGAACAAAACGCACGAACAAATTGACAGTTGACAATTGACAATGCGAATCAATAGTTGAAATTGAAAAAGCAGTTGAAAAACGATGCAATATAGCCGAGAATGTAAGGTGTGAAACAAACAAATCTCATCATGCTATATT
>CAVLCF010000098.1:0-9840 GCA_963661735.1 bacterium
CCGGGCGACTTCGGGACTTTCACCCTACAGAACGTGCGCTCACCGGGCGCACAAAAGAAGTAAGCCGTCTGTCACCAGCAGACGGCTTACGGTTGAGGGTTAATCCCTCATCCAGACAGCTTATATGTTTGTGGCAACCGTCGGGGTTCCACCGCAGGGAGATACCTCTTCGACCAGGTGTCTCCCTGTGTTCTTATTATAGCCCCAGTTTCAGAAGTTGTCAAGGTGTTCCTCCGGAAGCGGTTTTGATTCGTCCCGAAGGGACACCATAATTGTCAATTGTCAACTGTCAATTGTCAATTTTTACAGTCCCAGAATTGTCTTGGCGAACAGGAAGTACACCAGCAGCGACAGGGCGTCCACGATCGTTGTAATAAAAGGCGACGCCATCACCGCCGGGTCGAAGCCCAGGCGCTTGGCAAGCAGCGGCAGGGTGCAGCCTACCATCTTGGCCATGACCACGGTGACGGCCAGGGCCAAGCAGATGACCAGGTCCACGCTCAGGCTGATGCTGGTATTGCCCATGAGCAGCCGGTCCACCAGCAGCACTTTCAGAAAACACACCGCCGCCAGACTGACGCCGCAGAGCACCGCCGTGCGGACTTCCTTCCACAGCACGGTGAATACATCGCTCAGCTCCAGCTCGTCCAGGCTCAGGGCACGGATGACGGTGACGGAGGACTGGGAGCCGCAGTTGCCGCCGGTGTCCATCAGCATGGGGATGAAGGCTGTCAGGGCGGGCAGCAGGGCCAGGGCGCTTTCAAAGGAGGAGATGATCATGCCCGTAAAGGTGGCCGAGACCATCAGCAGCATCAGCCAGGGGATCCGGTGCTTGTACAGGTCGAAGGGGGAGCTTTTCAGATAGCTCTTTTCGGAAGGGGTCATAGCGGCCATGATCTCCATGTCCTCCGTGGCCTCTTCTTCCATGACGTCCATGGCGTCGTCAAAGGTGACAATACCCACCATCCGCTTTTCCGTGTCCACCACGGGCAGCGCCAGGAAATTATACTTGGAGAACATCTTGGCGACCTCTTCCTGGTCGTCCTGGGTGGTGACGGAGATCACGTTCTCCGTCATGATCTCCTGAATTTCCGTATCGTCGCTCTCCGCCAGCAGCAGGTCCTTTACCGTAACGATGCCGAGCAAAGTCCGGTCCTTGGACAGCACATAGCAGGTGTAGATGGTCTCCTTGTCCACACCCTGACGGCGAATGCGGAGAATGGACTCCTCCACGGTCATATCCGGCCGCAGGGACACATACTCCATGGTCATCAGCGCGCCGGCGGAGTTCTCAGGGTAGCGCAGGATCTGGTTGATGGAGCTGCGCATCTCCGGGTCCGCCTGGGTCAGGATCCGCCGGACCACGTTGGCGGGCATTTCCTCTACCAGGTCCGCCGCGTCGTCCACATACAGCTCATCCAGAACTTCCCGCAGCTCATTATCCGAGAAGCCCTGGATCAGCAGCTGCTGAGCCTCGGGTTCCATTTCCACAAAGGTCTCCGCCGCCTGCTCCTTGGGCAGCAGCCGGAACATGACGGGGATCTGCTTTTCCTCCAGGCCGTCAAACAGCCCGGCCACGTCGCTGGGGTTCATGGTGACAAGAATATCCCGCAGGGTGGCGTACTTCTTTTCGTCCAGCATTTTCAGCAGGGCTTTTTCCACAATTTCAAAACGTTCTGCCATAGTTTGACCTCCAATATTCAAGAAATATTGGCGCAAAGCAGACGTTACACTACCCGCCAGGATGCGGGCGCGCGTCTACTTCGGCCGGGTATATTGCCGCTTCCGCCGGCATCCATGGGTATCCCTCCTTGTTTACACAAATCATTTTTATTGTAGCCTTAAAAAGGCCAAAAGTCAACCTTGACAGCGGATTTCTTTGGACATAAAATAGGAGAAAAAGAGAAGGGAAGAATGCAAAATGATAAGGCCGGCTCAGGCGGCGGATGTATCGCCCATGCTGGACATTTATGCCCCTTATGTCCGTGAGACAACCATCACCTTTGAATATGCGGTCCCCTCCCCGGAGGACTTCCAGGCACGGTTTTCCCGAATCACCCGGAAATTTCCCTGGCTGGTCTGGGAGGAAGCGGGAGAGGTCCTGGGCTATGCCTACGCCAGCGCGCCCTTTGAACGGGCTGCCTACGCCTGGTGCGCCGAGCCCTCCATTTACCTGCGGCAGGACGCCCGGGGCAGAGGCATCGGGAAAAAGCTTTACACGGCGCTGGAGGCCCTTTTATCTCAGATGGGCTACCAGGTCAGCTTCGTCATTATTACGGAGGAGAACAATGCGTCTCTCGCCTTTCATCAGGCCCTTGGCTACGAAAAATGCGCCGAAATGGTAAAATGCGGGCTGAAATTTGGCCGCTGGCTGGATGTCGAATGGTTGGAGAAACGGCTGAATCCGGTCGAAATCCCCAGGAATTTCCCGATTACGTGGAGCGAGTTTGGAAAAGATGCCCAAAAGGTTTCAAATATTTTAGGCAAAATGTCACTTTCGGAATCCGGAAAAGTATGATATGTTATGCGTGGAAGAAAATACGATTTTTTGACCAATCGTCTTCCGTTTCCCCTTTGTATTTTCAAATGACAATATGAGGAGTTGTGACCATGTACTTTCAGAAAAAACGCTGCATCGCCATGCTTCTGGCCGGCGGCCAGGGCAGCCGACTCAAGGTTCTGACGGAGAAAACCGCCAAGCCTGCCGTCCCCTTCGGCGGCAAATACCGCATTATCGATTTCCCCCTGTCCAACTGTGTCAATTCCGGCATCGATACCGTGGGCATTCTGACCCAGTATCAGCCTCTGGAGCTGAATGAATACATCGGCAACGGCCAGCCCTGGAATCTGAACAAAACCCATTCCTGCGCCCAGGTTCTGCCCCCCTACGAGCGCCACGACAAGAAGAGCGGCTGGTACAAGGGCACCGCCAACGCCATTTACCAAAATATCGACTTTATCGACCGGTACGACCCTGACTATGTGGTGATTCTCTCCGGCGACCATATCTACAAAATGGACTACGCCGCCATGGTGGAGTACCACGAAAAGCACAACGCCTCCTGCACCATCGCCGTGCGGAACGTACCTCTGGCGGAGGCGTCCCGGTTCGGTATTCTGAATACCAACCCCGATATGTCCATTTACGAATTTGAGGAAAAGCCCGCCCGGCCCAAGTCCACCAACGCCTCTATGGGCATTTACGTCTTCAACTGGCAGGTCCTGAAAGCCGCCCTGATTGAGGACGAGGATGACCCCGCCTCCTCCAACGACTTCGGCAAGAACATCATTCCGAACCTGCTGAACGCCGGTCACAAGATGATGGCCTACCCCTTCGACGGCTACTGGAAGGACGTGGGCACCATCTCCTCCCTGTGGGAGGCCAATATGGACCTGCTGGGCAAGGATCCCGTGTTCAATCTCCGGGGCGAACGGTTCAAGATCTACGCCCGGAACAGCGCCATGCCCTCCTCCTTCATTGCCTCCTCCGCCAAGACCGTGAACTGCTTCATCGCCGAGGGCAGTGAGGTGGAAGGCGAGGTCCGCCACAGCGTGATCTCCGTGGGCTGCAAGATCGGCCCCGGCGCCGTGGTTGAGGACAGCGTGGTCATGCCCGGTGTGGTCATCGAGTCCGGCGCCATTGTCCGCCACGCCATTCTGGGCGAAAACAGCAAGGTCTGCAAGAACGCGGTGGTAGGCGGCGCTTACGCCCCCGGCGAGGAAATGCAGATCAGCGTCACCTCCAAGGGTGCCGTGGTAGAGGAAAACGCCGTGCTCCGTCCCGGCGACATGATGTAAGGAGGCGCGCAGCTATGAACGCAATGGGTATTATTTTCACCAATGACGCCAACATCGGCGAACTGACCGCCAAGCGGTCCATCGCCTCCATTCCCTTCGGCGGCCGCTACCGTCAGGTGGACTTCGGTCTGACCAACCTGAGCTGGGCGGGCGTACACCATCTGGCCATTATCTCCCGGTTCAACTTCCAGTCCCTGATGGACCACGTAGGCGACGGCGAGGAGTGGGGCCTGGAGCTGGGTGAGGGCGGCCTGCAATACATCACTCCCTACGCCACCTCCGAGACCCACAGCTACCGGGGCAAGCTGGAATCCCTGAATAACGCCATGGCTTTCCTGGAATACAACAAGGAAGACGAGTATGTGTTCCTGGTAGACTCCGCCGTGATCTCCAACATCGACCTGAAAAAGGTCCTGGCCGCCCACATCCAGAGCGGCAAGGACATTACGGTCGTGGTCAAGTCCGGCATCGCCAACAGCAAAAAGGTGCTGGATCTGGCCGTAACCCTGGATGAAAACAAGGAGATCAACGACATCGTGGTGGATTACGCCGCGGGTCCTGAGTATCTCGCTTCCATGGATATTTTCGTCACCACCAAAAAGTGGCTGATTTCCATGGTCCGGGAGCGCATTGCCCACAACTTCTTCCACATGGACCGGGACCTGATCCTGGGTGGTTGGAATTCCGGCAAGGTCAGCGTCAACGCCTACGAATTTGAGGGCGTCGCCCTGTACAACGACAGCGTGGAGGAGTACTTCAAGAACTCCATGGCGCTGCTGAAGCCCGATGTCCACAAGTCCATCTTCGACCGGAAGCATCCCATCTACACCAAGGTCCGTGACCGTGTGCCCGCTTACTACGGTGAGCAGAGCAATATTGACAACTGCATGGTGGCCGACGGCTGCATGCTGGAGGGTTCCGCCAAGGATTCCATCCTGTTCCGGCAGGTGACGCTGGCCCCCGGCGCCCATGTGGAGGACTGCGTCATCATGAACGATACCGTCATCGGCGAGGGTGCGGAGCTGAAGAACGTCATCATTGATAAGAACGTCACCGTCCGTCCCGGCTCCAAGCTCATCGGCACCCGGAACAACCCGATCGTCATCAAGCGGGGGGATACCGTATGAAAATTGCCGTCTGCGCTTCGGAAGGGGCACCCTATGCCAAATCCGGCGGTCTGGGCGACGTGATGGAGGCCCTGCCCAAGGCGCTGGCCGCCATTGAGGGCAACGAGGTAGCCCTGTTTCTGCCCTACTACAACAAGATCAAAACCAATACCGCCTATGAGGTGGAAAAGGTCGCCCAGTTTCGGGTGCAGATGGGCTGGCGGCAGCAGTTCGCCGGTCTGATGAAGCTGACTGCCACCCCCGGCGGCGTCACCGTCTACTTCATTGACAACGACTACTATTTCGGTACCCGCACCGGCACCATCTACGGGGATATGGACGACGGCGAACGCTTTGCCTACTTCTCCAAAGCCTGCCTGGACGCCATGCTGGCCCTGGACTATGCCCCTCACATCATCCAGTGCAACGACTGGCAGACGGGCATGATCCCCGTGTACCTCAAGGCTTGCTACCATGATGGGATTCTGAAGAAGACCCGCTGCATGTATACCATCCACAACATCGAGTACCAGGGCTGGGCCAACGGCAATTTCTTTGACGACACCCTGGGGCTGCCCTGGTCCTACCGGGGCTGCATGGATATGAACGGCTCCGTGAACATGATGAAGGGTGCCATTGAAACCGCCGACCTGGTGACCACCGTCTCCGAAACCTACGCCCGGGAGCTGATGTATCCCTACTACGCCCACGGCCTGGACGGCATCCTGGCCCGGAACGCCTGGAAGCTCACGGGCATCACCAACGGCATCGATACCACGGTTTTTGACCCGGAGACGGATCCCGCTCTGCCGGATCACTATTCCGCCAAGGCCATCCAGCCCGGCAAAGCCCGGTGCAAAATGGCCCTGCAAAAAGAGCTTGGGCTGCCGGTGGACCCGGATGTGCCCATGCTGGTCATGGTGACACGCTTTGCCGGACACAAGGGTCTGGACCTGCTGTGCTACATCGCCCGGCGGCTCCTGTGGGAGGAAAACGCCCAGCTGGTAGTGGTCGGCACCGGAGAAGCCCAGTACGAGAACTTCTTCCGGGATCTGCAGCATCAGTTCCCCGAGCAGGTGTCCGCTCAGATCACCTTTAACGTGGGGCTGGCCTCCCGGGTCTATGCGGCGGGCGATGTGTACCTGATGCCCTCCAAGAGCGAGCCATGCGGCCTGAGCCAGATGAACGCCATGCGCTACGGCACCGTGCCCGTGGTTCACGCTACCGGCGGCCTGAAGGACACCGTGCCCCCCTGCGATGAGTTCGGCAGCGGCGGCCTGGGCTTCACCTTCCAGAGCTACAACGCCGACGACTTCTATGCCTCCCTGCGCCGCTGCTTAGGCCTCTACACCACCAACCGGGAAGCTTTCGCCGCTTTGCAGAAGCGGGACATGGAGCAGGATTTCAGCTGGAACGTCCCCGCTCAGAAATACATGGAGCAGTTCCGGAACATGCTGGCCTGGTAACGCCGACTAACTTTTCAGGCGGAAACCATATTGGTTTCCGCCTGATTTTGTGAGTTTACAAATTGGTATTTGTCGTACCGGCGCAGAACGCCCTTGGCTCTCCCTATGGGAGAGCTGTCACGGCGGAAACGCCGTGACTGAGAGGGCTGCGATGCTGAGGCCTTCATGCGGATTCCGCACGGGCACCCTCTCAGTCGTGCTGCGCACGCCAGCTCCCCCAAAGGGGGAGCCAAGGGGACATTCCGGCAAACCCCAATTTATAAACTCCCACCCACACTAATATAAGGAGACCAACCCCTATGCGCATCCTTTTTGACAGCAAGCTTTCCCAACACAAGCGCCCTTTTGGGTGCCTGACCCCGGGGGAAAGCTGTACTCTGCGGCTGCATATTCCCTCTGCCGTTGCCACCCGGGGGGCGGAGATCGTCCTCTGCCGGGAAAACGGTCAGGAATTCAGCAGCGCGGACATGCGCTTTGAAAAGACCGTGGGGCCCTATGAATACTGGTCCGGCTCCTTTTCCCTGTCGGACACCGGTCTGTACTTTTACTTTTTCCGCATCACGGACCCCCACGGCACCTTCCGGCTGTTCAAAGAAGGGGACGACGCCAATATGGAAGCCGGGGAGAAGTGGCAGGTCAGCTGCATCCCGGCGGACTTCTATACCCCCGGCTGGGCCCAGGGGGCGGTGATCTATCAGGTGTTCCCGGACCGGTTTGCCCGCGGCGGCTGGTGCGACTGCACCGGCAAATTGGGCCCCTATTCCGTTCATGAAAACTGGGACGATGAGGTGGACTGGCGGCCGGACGAACACGGAGTCATCCAGAACAACGACTTTTTTGGCGGGAATTTCCGGGGTATCGCCGGGAAGATGGACTATATCGCCTCTCTTGGGACCACCATTCTCTATCTGAACCCCATCAGCAAGAGCTTCTCCTCCCACCGCTACGATACCGGCGACTACAAAACCCCGGACCCCATGCTGGGCACAGAGGGGGACTTTGCCGCCCTGTGCCGGGCAGCCCATGCCCACGGCATCTGGGTAATTCTGGACGGCGTCTACTCCCACACTGGCTCCGACAGCCTGTATTTTGACAAAAAGCATACCTTCGGCGGCAACGGCGCCTATTGCCGGCCCGATTCCCCCTACCGCGGCTGGTACACCTTCTACCACTGGCCGGACCGCTACAATTCCTGGTGGGGCTTCGACACCCTGCCCACGGTCAACAAAATGGACGACAGCTTTCTGGACTATATTATCCGGGACGAGGACAGCGTGGTGGCCCACTGGCTGAAGCTGGGGGCAGACGGCTTCCGGCTGGATGTAGCCGACGAACTGCCGGACGAATTTATTTCCCTGCTGCGGGAACGCATTCGTGAAATAAAGCCGGACGCGCTGCTCTTGGGAGAGGTGTGGGAGGATGCCTCCAACAAGGTAGCCTATGAAGTCCGCCGCCGGTACTTTACGAACGGCGAGCTGGACAGCGTCATGAACTATCCCTTCCGCACCGCCATTCTGGACTTCATGCGGGGCCGGGACAGCGGAAAGAAACTGCGGGATACGGTCATGACCATCGTGGAAAACTATCCGCCTCAGGTGGTTGCCTGCAATATGAATCTGCTGGGCACCCACGACACCCCCCGGATCCTGACCGCGTTGGTGGACGATTTTGACGGTTCCCGGGAGGAAAAAGCCGCCCGGCATCTGAGTAAGAATCAGCTGGAGGTAGCCAAGGACCGGCTCCACATGGCCGCTTTTCTGCAATACACCCTGCCCGGCAGTCCCAGTCTGTACTACGGAGACGAGGCTCTTATGGAGGGCTATAAGGACCCCTTCAACCGCCGGACCTACCCCTGGGGCCGGGAGGATCCGGAAATGCTCCGCTTCTTCCGGCAGTTGGGGCAGCTGCGGAAGGACATTCCCGCTCTTGGCAGGGGCACCATCTCCTTCCAGACCGCGGGCGACAAGCATCTGGCCTACACCCGGTGCTATGAGGGCCGGCAATATGCAATTTATGTAAACCGAAGCGGCGATCCCTGGCAGGTTCCTGCCGGAAAGGTTCGCATGGGCAAATATCTGGATACCGTGGCCCCGGATCAGCTGATCCTGTCCCCCCACGGGTTCTGCATTGTGGAGGCGTGAAAATGGAATACTTTCTCTCCGGCTACTGCCGCAGCCTGGACCAAAGCCGCCGGGTCCTGCTGGAAATCGACAATGGTGAAGTGGACATAGACTGCAATTTCGGGTTCTGTCCCTATGAGGCGGAATGTCAGATCGCCGCAGCCATTCGGGAAAAGGTGGAGGAAAACAAATGATGTACCTGCTCTATGGCAATCCCATTCTGATCGCGGCCGCCGTCATTCCTGCCATCTTTCTGCTGGTGCAGGTGAATAAGGCCGATAAGCTGGACAAGGAGCCTGTGGGGCTTCTGGTGTCTCTGGTGATTCAGGGCATTATCTCCACAGCGCTGGCGGTTTTCACCGAACGGCTCGGCACCGCGCTGCTGAACAGCCTATGGGACGAAAACAGCCTGGTATACCGGCTGTGCATGTATTTCATCGTGGTGGGCCTTTCCGAGGAGGGCTTTAAGTACCTGCTGCTCAAACGCCGGACCTGGTACTCCCCCACCTTCAACTGTCAGTTTGACGGGGTGGTCTATGCCGTTTGTGTCGCGCTTGGCTTTGCTCTGTGGGAAAATATCGGCTATGTGGTCATGTACGGCTTTGGTACGGCTCTGGTACGGGCCGTCACCGCCGTGCCGGGGCATGCCTGCTTCGGCGCGTTTATGGGCGCGTTTTACGGCATGGCGCGGCGGTACGCGAACTATGGCTATGAGAATGCCTCCAAAAACTGCCGCCGTCTGGCAGTGATTCTCCCTATGGTGCTCCACGGCATTTACGACTTCATCGCCTCTTCCGAGACAGGAAGCTCTGAGTGGGTATTCCTGGTGTTCGTGGCCGGACTGTTCCTGGTCACGTCCAGAATGGTCAAGCGGCTTTCCCAGACAGACCAGTATATCGATTAGAAACACTCCGCCGGAATCGGCGGAACAGGATTTTCAGGCGCGGCACTTGGCTCTCCCTTTGGGAGAGCTGGCGGCGAAGCCGACTGAGAGGGCAAAATAGATCAGGTCAAAAGATATCAGCCAACCGGAAAGGGTCAGACGGCTTCGCGGGGATGCGGGGAAATGACGCCCCATGAATGCAAACTATCGGCGGTAATGCCCTCTCAGTCACCTGCGGTGACAGCTCTCCCAGAGGGAGAGCCAAGACGGAGCGTGCCGATGCCGATACGCTCCGTTAACTGTAGACTCTTAAGAATGCAAAAGAAAACCGCCTCGCGAAAGCGAAGCGGTCTTCCTATGTTGGCATTACCTATCTTCCCGGCAAGTCACCCTGCAAGTATTGTCGGCGCGGACGAGCTTAACTTCTGTGTTCGGGATGGGAACAGGTGGACCCTCGTCGCAATCAA
>CAVLCF010000099.1:0-14967 GCA_963661735.1 bacterium
AGCGCCGCAGCGCTGTGCATAGCGCAACCGCCGTAGGCGGCTCTTAGCGCGGAGCAGTGCGCACTGCCTCGCAATGACACGGTTCTTCGATAGCCTGAGCTTTCCCCCAGGGGAAGCCTTAGTAAGGAGGTATCCAAATGAACGACAGAGGCTTCCCGTTTGACAGCGGGTGGGACGACGGTGTTTACGGCACCGGGTCTACCCAGCCGCCCAAAAGCCACAGGGCGGTCATTGCCCTTCTGCTGGTAACGGTGATCTTTCTGGGCGGCATTACCACCGCCATGAGCATTCTGAATATCCGGCTTTTCCGGGAGCTGCACCAGAAGGAGGACGCCCTGACCGTGGCCTACGCTGTTCAGGAGCAGGCCACCCAGGCGGCGGAGACCCTGCCCCCGGAGACCCAGGCGGCGGAGCCTGCCCAGCGGGCCACCATGGACATCCAGCGGGGCGCGTCCAAAACCGAGGGCGCTCTGAGCCTACAGGAGATCTATGAAAAGAATATCCCCTCCGTAGTATCCATTACCTCCAATACGGCCTCCGGAACCTCCACAGGCACCGGTGTCATTGTCTCTGACGCGGGCTATCTGGTCACGAATTACCATGTGGTCCGCCAGGCCCAGTCCATCGATGTGAAGCTGACGGACGAGCGGGAGCTGACGGCCAGCGTGGTCGGCGAGGACCCGGTGTCCGATCTGGCGGTGCTGTACATTGCGGCGGACGGCCTGACCCCCGCGCAGTTCGGCGATTCCGACACCCTGCGGGTAGGCGATTCCGTAGTCGCCATCGGCGATCCCCTGGGCGTGGAGCTGCGGGGCACCATGACGGACGGCATCGTCTCCGCCATCAGCCGGGATGTGCAGGTGGACGGCCGGACCATGAACCTGATCCAGACCAACGCCGCCCTGAATTCCGGCAACTCCGGCGGCCCCCTTATCAACAGCATGGGCCAGGTCATCGGCATCAATACCATGAAGATCGGGGCCTTTGCGGACAGCTCCGGCGTAGAGGGTCTGGGCTTCGCCATTCCCAGCGCCACGGTGCAGGAGATCGTCAACCAACTGCTGACCCAGGGCTACGTGTCCGGCCGGCCCTGGCTGGGGGTGGAGGGCGAGAGCTTTTCCGCTTTCTACCAGCGTTTTTACCGGATCCCCCGGGGCGTGTATATTACGTCTGTCCAGTCCGGCAGCCCTGCCGAGGCGGCGGGCCTGCTGACCAGCGACATCATCGTCTCCGCCGACGATACTGCCGTATCGGACATGGAGGATCTGGACTCCCTGCTCTACGCCCACGTCCCCGGGGACACCATGACGCTGACCGTTTACCGCAGCGGCCGCCAGGGGGATGTGACCGTGACCCTGACGGAGAAACAACAATAAAAGAGGCATCATTATGGAACTTGTATTTACGAAAAGCTATGAGATCAAGGACAATATGGTAGACTGCTTCGGCTTCCTGCGCCCGGCCCAGATGCTGTTCATCGCCCAGGACGTGGCGGGGGGCGATTTTGAGAAGTCGGGGAAGGGCAGCGAGGATCTGGCATTGCAGCGGCGCTTCTGGGCGGTGGTGCGGCAGAGCGTGCAGATCACCAGAACGCCCCGGTCCGGCGAGACCCTCCGGGTGGAGACCTGGGCTATGCCTCAGAAATCCACCTATTGCCCCAGAAGCGTGGTGGCCTATGACGAAAAGGGCCGGGAGTGCTTCAGCATCACCTCCATCTGGGTCATTATGGACATGGATACCCGGGAGCTGGTGCCCGTGGCGAAAAGCGGCATTCAGCTCGGCGGCATTCTGCGGGGCACGGAGCTGGCGATCCCCAAGGGCCTGAAGGAAGTGGAGCACAGCCATTCCAGCCTTCGGACGGTCCGGTATTCGGATATCGACCGGAATCAGCATATGAACAATACCCGGTATCTGGAATGGGTAGACGATCTGTTCCCCGCCAGCTTCCACAGAACCCATACCCTGCGGGAGATCCTTGTGGACTACCTGAAGGAAAGCCAGGAGGGGGATACCCTGGACCTGCGCTACGGCGTTTGGGACGACAACACCGTCCAGGTGGACGCCCACCGCACGGAAGACGGCAAGGACCGCCGGGTTTTCGCCGCAAGGCTGCTGTACGTATAAAAGTGGAAAACAGGGTGTTCTGTTAACCGGAAATCTCCACAGCTGTTCAAAGGGCTGTGGAGATTTTTTCACAGTTTCCCGAAAAAACCGGGAAAAATCAGGTTTTTCCACAGCCTGACCTGTGGAAAAACCTGTGGACAATGTGGATAACTCCTGTGAAGAACCGGTGAACCGGCTGTGGAAAGAAGATTTATGTCCCGCGAACAAGTGTACGGGAATCCTTATATGTTCCAACGTCACAAAAACGCCGCTTCCCCGCGCGGGACTTTTTGGGTTCCGGGTCCGTAGCGCAAACGCGGCGGAAACGGTACAATAGAGGCACAAACAATTGTGGGGGGAACCACAAACACGGAAAGGAGTTTTTCACAATGGCTGTTGGTCAATTCATGAAGCGGGCCGCGGAGCGGGATTACAGCAAGTTCTGGGCGGAGGAAGGGTCCTTCCCCTGGCTGTTCCAGCAGGCGCTGCCCCCGATCACGGGCCGTCCCATCAGTGTCCGGGAGAATTATGCGCGCTGCGTCCGGGGTGAGCAGCCCTATTGGATGCCCAACTATTTCCTGGAAAAGAACATCGTCTGGCCCGACGCCGTGGAGGAGCACCCTGTTCCCGAGAAAAACGGCTTTGACTGGTGGGGCGTGGACTGGTACATGGAGCCGGGCATCGGCGGTATGATCACCAAACCCGGAACCCGGGTGATCTCCGATTTTGCCGAGTGGAAGAATGAGGTGGAGTGGCCGGACCTGTCCTGCGTGGACTTCGCGGCCGACGGCAAAAAGCTCCAGAGCCGCCTGGACCCGGACCGTGCCCATATTTTCGAGTGTACCGAGGGCGTTTTTGAGCGGCTGCATGAGATGATGCCCTTTGACGAATCCCTGCTTGCCTTCTACGAGGAGCCGGAGCTGCTGGAGGAATTCTTCCAGAAGATGGCGGACTATAAGATCGAGGTCTGCCAGAAGGTCTTTGAAAACTACGGCGTTGTGGACGGCGTGCTGTACCATGACGACTGGGGCACCCAGCGGGGCGGCTTCTTCTCCAACGAAATGTTCCGGGAGCAGATCATGCCGGCCACCAAGCGGATCATGGACTACATCAAGGGCCAGGGCAAGTACATCGAGCTCCATTCCTGCGGCAAGAACATCCAGTATGTTCCGGAGATGATCGAGCTGGGCATCGATATGTGGACGCCCCAGGTGGGCATCAACGAGCCGGACTTCCTGGTGGCCACCTATGGCGACAAAATGACCTTCGCCTTCGATATGCCCATCGCCCCCGACGCCACGGAGGACCAGATCCGCCGGCAGACCCGGGACTTTGTGGACCGCTTCGGCGCCAAGGGCCGGGTCATGTGCTGGATCATGGGCACCCCCGAGCAGTCCGCCATCGCCAACGACGAGCTGTATACCTATTCCATCGCCTACTATAAGGAGCTGTATAACCGGTGATCCGGAAGGGCCTGCCTCGTTGCCCCCTGTGGGGCAATAGTCCTCAACTATAATGGGCTTGTCCCACTAGGTACTTTAATGGGTCAAAATAGCTAAAAATGAAATGTCATTGCGAGCCAGTGACCGAGTCACTGGTTCGCAATGACATTGTGCTATTTGGGCACTTTGCTATTTCGGGACAGTCGAAAACCTTTTCCCCGTGTTTTTTTATGATCGACCGGTGCTGCACCAATATCAAGGCATGCGCCGGGAGCGAAGCGAAGAGAGGCCGCCCGGAACAATGCCTGCGAAATGCTTTCTTTTCGTGTAAAATGTATCAATAAAACTGGAACGATTTGGGGAAAATATGCAAAATATACGAAAAAGTGCGTTGCTTTGGCAACGAACATGGAGCGCAAAGGTTGATTCTTGCTGTCGGATAAATTACAATAGTAGCGCAATATTTCCCGGGGGCAGTATGCCCGCGGGAAAATCTGAATTCAATAAGGAGAGGTACACATGGAAATCAAAACATTCCATGGCGGTGTCCATCCTGCGGAGCATAAGGAGATTTCCAAGGAAAGTCCCCTGACGCCGCTGCTCCCAAAGGGTGAACTGGTCTATATGACCAACCAGCACATCGGCAAGCCCGCTTCCCCGGTGGTGAAGAAGGGCGACCATGTTCTGGCCGGTCAATTGATCGCGGAGGCAGGCGGCTTTGTGTCCGCCAATATCGTCAGCTCCGTATCCGGCGTGGTCAAGGCGGTAGAGCCGAGAAAGAACGCTTCCGGCGGTTCCGCCATGGCGATCGTTGTGGAGAACGACGGGGAATACACCCTGGCCGAGGGTGTGGGCGTGGAGAGCGATACAGCGGATCTGAGCAATCAGGAGCTGCTTTCCAGGATCCAGAAGGCCGGTATCGTGGGTATGGGCGGCGCAGGCTTCCCCACCCACGTGAAGCTCACCGTCAAGGCCCCGGAGAAGATCGACTATGTCATCGCCAACGGCGCGGAGTGCGAGCCCTATATCACCTGTGACGATCAGCTCATGCGCACCAAGTCTTCCGAGATCGTGGAGGGCCTGGAGTACATGCTGCGGCTGTTCCCCAACGCCAAGGGCGTGGTGGTTATTGAGAACAACAAGCCCGAGGCCATTGCCGCCATGGAAAAAGCCTGCCAGGGCCATGACCGGGTCTATGTCCAGCCTGTACTTACCAAGTACCCCCAGGGCGGCGAGCGCTCTTTGATTACCGTCATTACCCAGAAGCATCTGAAGCTGGGCATGCTGCCCGCCGACGCGGGCTGCGTGGTGGACAACGTGGGCACCGTCTATGCCATCTACCGTGCCGTGAAGTTCAATGAGCCGCTGATGGAGCGCGGCTTTACCGTGTCCGGCGACGCCGTTCAGAATCCCGGAAACTTCTGGGTGAAGATCGGTACCAGCCATCAGGAGCTGGTGGACGCCTGCGGCGGCTTCAAGCAGGACCCCAAGAAGGTCCTCAGCGGCGGCCCCATGATGGGCTTCGCCATGACCGGCCTGGAGGCCCCCATCTGCAAGAACAACAACGCCCTGACCAGCCTGACCGTGGACGAGGTGGAGATCGCCGAGCGCGAAATGACCGCCTGCCTGCGCTGCGGACGGTGCAGCCGTGCCTGCCCTCTGGGCCTGTCTCCCCAGCTTATGCAGGTGGCGGCCATCCGCAAGGACTACGACCGCTACGAGCACAAGCTCTATGGCCTGGACTGCATCGGCTGCGGCTGCTGCACCTATGGCTGCCCCGCCAAGCGGCCCCTGATGCAGCTGTTCAAGACCACCAAGGCCGAGATCATGGCCATGAAGAAACGATAAGGAGGGCCGCGTGATGGATAACCTTTATAATATTTCCTCCTGCCCCCACGTCCGCAGCAAGCTGACCACTCAGGTGGTCATGACCGATGTGCTCATCGCCCTGCTGCCCACGGCCATTCTGGGCGTGCTGTTCCATGGCCTCCAGGCGTTCCTGGTCATTGCCCTGTCCATGGCCAGCGCCGTGGCGACGGAGTACCTGTTCAATGTGGTCACCAAGCGGAAGCAGACCATCTATGACCGCAGCGCCATGGTAACGGGTCTGCTGCTGGCCCTGACCCTGCCCGCCCAGGTGCCTCTGTACCTGCCGGTGCTTGGCTCCGTATTTGCCATTCTGGTGGTCAAGTGCCTCTTCGGCGGCCTGGGCCACAACATCATGAACCCCGCTCTGACGGGCCGCAGCTTCCTGCTGATCTCCTTCGGCAGCATGATGACGGTCTATTCCGTGGACGGCGTGTCCGCTGCCACCCCTCTGGCCCTGCTGGCCGAGGGACAGACGGCGCAGCTGCTGCCCATTCTGCTGGGCAACGCCAGCGGCGTTATCGGTTCCTCCGCTCTGGCCCTGATCCTGGGCGGTATCTACCTGCTGATCCGGGGCGGCATTACCTGGGAGATCCCCACCTCCATGATCGCCACCACCTGGCTGTTCCTGGTGATCTTCGGCGGCCATGGGTTCGCCCCCTCCTACATCCTGCCGGAGCTTTTCGGCGGCGGCCTGCTGATGGCGGCCTTCTTTATGGCCACCGACCCCGTGTCCTGCCCCTCTACGAGAAACGGCCAGTTGGCCTTCGGCATCTTTGCCGGCCTGCTCATCGGTCTGTTCCGGGTGAAGGGCGCTGCCGCGGACTCCACCACCTACGCCATTCTGCTGGCGGACCTGTTCGGACCCATCATTGACGACCTGATCATCCCCACCCCCTTCGGCTACCGCATCCCCAAGGAGCGGAAGAAGGCCATTCCCAAGCCCGTTATTATCCTGCTGGTCATTACTCTGATCGCGGGCCTGGCCCTGTCCGGCGTGTATGTCATGACCAAGGACACCATTGCCGAGAATCAGGCCAATGCCAACAAGGCGGCCCTCATGGAGGTTCTGCCCGAAGCTGTGGACTTTACCACAGACGAGGAGCTCCAGATCAAGCTGGCTGAGCAGGGCGATTCCTACAGCCCCGATTTCGGCGGCGCGAAGATCCAGGGCGCGGCTGTTGGCGTAGACGCTTCCGGCAACGTGGTCGGCTATGCCGTCACCGTCTTCAATTCCGACAGCTACGACGGCGGACTGACTCTGGTAGTCGGTATTTCCCAGGACGGCACCGTCAACAGCATTTCCTTCACCGAGCTGCACGAGACTGCCGGCATGGGCATGAAGTGCGACGAGCCTGCGTTCAAGGATCAGTTCAACAACGTGAAGGTCGATGAGTTTATTCTGAACAAGGCCGGCGGCTCCACCGCGGACAACGAGATCGACTCCGTCTCCGGCGCGTCCGTCACCTCCGGCGCTGTGGTCAACGCCGTCAATGCCGCACTGGACTTCGTTTCCGGTGTGATCGGTTAAAGGAGGGATACCATGAAACCCTGTGTAGAACGTCTTTACAACGGCATCGTGAAGGAGAACCCGGTATTTGTGCTGATGCTGGGCATGTGCCCCACCCTGGCCGTTACAACCTCTGCCATCAACGGTGTGGGCATGGGCCTCTCCTCTCTGGTGGTTCTGGCAATTTCCAACCTGGTCATTTCCCTGCTGCGGAAGATTATTCCGGATGAAGTCCGGCTGCCCGCCTTTATCGTGGTGGTCGCCTCCTTCGTTACCGTGGTGGAGCTGCTGATGGAGGCCTATCTGACGGACCTCTATTCCGCTCTGGGCATTTACATCCCCCTGATCGTGGTCAACTGCATCATTCTGGGCCGCGCCGAGGCCTACGCCTCCAAGAATCCTCCGCTGCCGAGCCTGTTTGACGGCATCGGCATGGGCCTGGGCTTCACCATCGGCCTGACCATCATCGGCGCCATCCGGGAGCTGCTGGGCAATGGCTCCATCTTCGGCATTTCCATCCCCGGGTATGAACCCATGGCTTTCTTCATCCGTGCCCCTGGCGCTTTTCTGGTGCTGGCCGTGCTGATCGCCATAATGAACGCCGTTGGCATCAAGAACCGGGCCAACAAGGTGACGGAGGGCTGCGATGGCTGCTGCGCCAGCTGCGCCTCTGCCTGCGACAAAAAGGAGGGCTAAGGTATGAGCCTGATTACGATCATTGTCACCACGGCCCTGGTCAACAACGTGGTCCTGAGCCAGTTCCTGGGCATCTGCTCCTTCCTGGGCGTGTCTTCCCAGAAAAAGGCATCCCTATCCCTGGGCCTGGCCGTTACCGCCGTTCTGACCGTCTCCTCCGCCGTGGCAAGCCTGCTCTATGACCATGTGCTGCTGCCCCTGGGCCTGGACTATCTGAAGACCATCGTCTTCATCCTGGTCATTGCTGCCTTGGTGCAGATGGTGGAGATGTTCCTGAAGAAGAACGCCCACGCGGTCTATCAGTCCCTGGGCATTTATCTGCCCCTGATCACCACCAACTGCGCCGTGCTGGGCGTGGCCCTGACCAATGTGCAGAACGGCTATAACCTGATGCAGAGCATCTTCGCCGGTTTCGGCACCGCGGCTGGCTATACCATTTCCATCGTGCTGCTGGCCTCCGTCCGGGAGCACCTGGACGAGGAAGCCATTCCTGCCCCCTTCCGGGGCGCACCCATTGTGCTGCTGTGCGCGACCCTGATGGCTATGGCTTTCATGGGCTTCAGCGGCCTGGCCTAAGGAGGAAGAGATATGCCGGATATTTTGATCGCCACGCTGGTGGTGGGCGTTGTGGGCCTGATCCTGGGCCTGGCCCTGGTGACTGCCAGCAAGAAATTCTATGTGGAAACCGATGAGCGGGTCAGCCAGGTCCGGGAGTGCCTGCGGGGCGCCAACTGCGGCGCCTGCGGCTATGCCGGCTGTGACGCCGTGGCGGAGGCCATTGTCAAGGGCGAGGCCCGTGTGGATGCCTGCCCCGGCAACAGCTCCGAGAACATCGCGAAAATCGCCGCCATCCTGGGCAAGGAAGCCATTGACCAGGATCCCCAGGTGGCCTATGTCCGCTGCGCGGGCACCTGTGAAGCCACCAAGGCCAAGGGCGCTTACGTAGGCTTGCAGGACTGCCGGGCCGCCGTTCTCTCCGGCGGACTGGGCTTCATGTCCTGTGACTATGGCTGTATCGGCCTGGGCAGCTGCGTCAAGGCCTGCCCGGAGGGCGCCATCTCCCTGGAGAACGGCATTGCCCATGTGAATCCCGCCAAGTGCATCGGCTGCGGCCTGTGCTCCAAGACCTGCCCCAAGCACGTCATTGAGATGCACGACCGGGCGGCCAAGGTTGCCGTCAGCTGCTCCAACCATGATCGCGGCCCCGCCGTGAAGAAGGTCTGCGTGGCCGGCTGTATCGGCTGCGGCATCTGCGTCAAGCAGTGCGAGCAGGGCGCCGTGACCCTGGACGGGAACCTTGCCACCGTGGACCCCGAAAAGTGCGTGGCCTGCGGCAAGTGCGTGGAAAAGTGCCCCACCAAGGCAATTCATTTCGTGTAAAAAATATAGCAAAACCTGCCCGTTTTGGAAGAAACGGGCAGGTTTTGCTATAATATTGGCGCTTCAGCCGATCCGGTACAGCCGCTTTCCGTTTTCAAAGGTAAGGGCCTGGGCTTCCTCCGGGGTCACGTTCCAGATTGCCGCCAGGGCCTCGGCCATGCGGTAGAGCCTGGTGGGGTCGTTGCGTCTGCCCCGGAAGGGCTCCGGGGACATGTAGGGACAGTCCGTCTCAATGACTACCCGATCCCGGGGCACCGCGGCGGCGGCCTCCAGAGCCCGGCGGGCGTTTTTGAAGGTCAGCACCCCTGTAAAGCCCACGTACCAGCCCCGGGATACCAGCCATCTGGCCATTTCCGCGGAGCCGGAGAAGCAGTGGAACACCCCCGTCACCTGGGGAAACTCCGCAACGATCCGCATCCCGTCCTGGTGGGCCTCCCGCTCGTGGACAATGACGGGTAGCTCCAGCTCCCGGGCCAGTTCCATCTGGGCCAGAAAGGCCCGCTGCTGAATGTCCCGGGGAATGTCCTCATAGTGATAGTCCAGGCCGATCTCGCCCACGGCCCTGATTTTGGGGTTCTCCCGGCACATGGCCCGGTAGGCGTCCAGAACGGCGTCGTTCACTTCATCGGCGGCGTCCGGATGGGAGCCGACAGCGGAATAGATATAGTCATAGCTCTGAGAGAGCCGGGAGGCCGCCCGGGAGGATTCCAGGGAGCAGCCGGGATTCATCAGAAGCTGAATGCCCGCCTGGGGCAGGGCGGTTTCCAGAAGGGCGGACCGGTCGGCGTCAAAGGCTCGGTCGTCCATGTGGGCGTGGGTATCAAAAAGCATGGGAAATTCCTTTCTGTTCTACGATCATTGCCACCAGGCAGCCGTCCCACTCCCAGACCCGGGGGTCCGGAAGGGAAAAGTCCGTGTGGTTTGGGAACCCCTGCAGACCCGTCCCCCGGCATTTCACCAGGGCCTCCTTCAGGACCCAGAAGGTCAGAAAGGCCCGGCGCTGGTCGGCGGCCCGGGTGAACTGGGCGTATTCCCCGGGGGACAGGATCCGCCCGGCGATTTTCAGCCGAAAGGGCCGGTCCAGTTCCTCCATATCAATGCCCACGGGGTGTTTCCCCAGCACGCAGGCCGCGTGGCGGCGGGTATGGGAGATGGAGAAAAAGTAGGGACTGTTTGGAAAATAGGGCTTTCCGGTTCCGGAAAGCCGGACGGGAGGCAGGGCCAGGCCGGTTTCCTCCAGATAGAGCTGCCGCAGCAGAGCCCACCCGGCCTCATGGCCGCTGCGGCCCTCCAGGCGGCAGCAGGCGTATCTCATTGGGCGTCGATAATGCTGCCGCCGTCGCCCAGGAGCTTTCCGGGCTTCAGCCGGTCAATGGCCATGAGCACGGCCACCAGGATCACCAGAATGCCCAGAACGATCCAGATGGCCCGGGAGGTGGTCATGGGCAGCAGGATCAGCAGCCCGCCGATCACGGCGGAGAGCAGGGCGTACTTCATGCCGCATTTCCATTTGGCGGCGTTGATGATGTCCTGAATGGCCCGCACCAGGATCAGCAGCCCGGCCACCCGGCCCAGAGCGGCGGCAAGCCGCAGGGGATTGCGCAGCAGCCAGGTGCCCAGAGCCAGAGTCACGGCCACAAACAGCACCCGGCTGGCGGTAATGTCCCGGACGATCAGGGATTCGATCAGCGTGCCGGCCCCCAGCAGGATCATGCCCCAGCCCAGGACCTTGCCCACCACCGCCGACGCGGAGTCCGGCCGGACGATGAGCAGAATGCCCAGCAGCACCATCAGCGCGGGGGTCAGCAGCAGCCGCACCAGATTCCGAATTTCCGTCTTTTTCATGAAGACCACACCTTTCCTTTATTGAGAATATGATACCCCTTTTTTGCCGGACTGTCAACGATTCCGCCGGTTCTTATTCCGATTTGCGGCGCATATACTGCTTCCGGAAAGGGGGTGGAGGTCTTGGTTCAGGAGAGCCACAGCCTGCGGCTGACGGAGCGCAAAAGCCTCAGCGTTACCGGGGTCACGGAGGTGATCCGCTTTGAGGAGGATACGGTGGTCTTGCAGACGGAAATGGGTACCCTGGTGGTCCAGGGGGAGCAGCTGCAATTGAAGGAGCTGTCCGTGGAAGGGGGCCATGTGGCGGTGGAGGGCACCGTCAGCGCCCTGAGCTACGAGACGCCCAGGCAGACCGGATCGTTTCTGCAAAGACTTCTGGGATGATCCGCCGGTCCCTGACGCAGATGGGCTTTGCCCTCCTGCTGGGCGGGGTGCTGGGCATTCTCTGGGATTTTCTGAGACCTTTGGCCGCCCACCGGCGCAATCTGGCGGACGCCCTCTTTGTGCTGGGCGCGGGCTGGGCGCTGTGCGTGCTGGGCTTCGGGGTCTGCGGGGGAGATCTGCGGCTGGCCTGCGCCCTGGCGCTTTTGCCGGGCTTCTGCCTGGAGCAGGCGGCGCTTTCCGGCATGCTCTTGCCCCTTTTTTATGGGTTTTGGTCCATTTTGGCCAAGGCGCGGCGGCTGTTTTTGTGGATCCCAAAAAAATTTTTCAAAATCGCAAAAAATGTGTTTGCATCTGCCGGAAAATGGGTTACAATAGGACGGAAGAATTCGCAAACCCCGGGAGGTGCGCCCAATGACAGAGTCATCCGTAAAGGTCGGCGGCACAAGGATTGTCTGGAACCATTCCACGCCGCTGCTGAAGATATTGGTGGTCAGCCTGGTGGTGTTTTCCGTGCTGGCATTGGCGGCCCTCAGCTGGGTCAGGCTCAGCGTCCAGGAACAGACCCGGCAGGCGTGGGAGCTGGCTGCCCAGACCGCGGGCCAGAACCGCAGGCTGGAGGAGCGCCTGGGCGACATGGCGTCGGAGGAGGCCATCCGGGCCATGGCCGAGGAAGAGCTGGGGCTTGTAGACCCCAACGCCGTGGTTATCGTGCCCGGCGCCGGAAACTGAAACCCGGCAGCCCCTGAGATCTCAGGCTGCCTAAAATAGTTTGGAGGAAACATAGCATCTATGGAGTTAACCGTCGGAGCCGTTTTAGAGGGAAAAGTCAAGTCCATTACCAATTTTGGCGCGTTCATCGCCCTGCCGGAGAATAAGACCGGCATGGTACATATCTCAGAGGTGGCAAACGCCTACGTCAGCGACATCCACCAGCATCTGACCGAGGGACAGGACGTAAAGGTAATGGTCATTGGCCTGGACAATGGCAAGATCAATCTGTCCATCAAGCGCCTGGAGCCCAAGCCCCAGCGGGAAAACGCCCCCAGAGGCGAGTTCCGCGGCAATGGCGGACCGCGCCGGGAGGGCCAGGGCAATCGCCCCAACCGCGCCCCCATGCAGCCTGCGGCCCCCAAGACGGCGGACCAGCTGTTTGAAGAGAAGCTGAAGGCTTTCATGTCCGAGTCCGACAGCAAGATCTCCTCCATCCGCCAGTACTCCGACCACCGGACCAAGAGCAGAAGAAGATAATGAAAACAATGTCATTGCGAACCAGTCCGCAGACTGGTGTGGCAATCCCCCAAATTTTCAAACCGGTACGTTCAACGGGGGACCGTGCCCAAAGGAAACGTTATTGGGCTGTCACACCGGCGATAGTGGTCATCGGCGCGCAATGACAATGTTTTTAAGGAGAATATTATGTCAACAGTTGTTATCACCGGCGGGTCCCGGGGCATCGGCCGGGCGGCGGTGGAATTGTTCGCCGGGAAGGGATATCGGGTTTTCTTCCTCTATGAAAAAAATGACGCGGCGGCCGAAAATGTGGCCCAAAAAACCGGGGCGACCCCCGTCCGCTGCGATGTGGCGGACAGCGCCGCCGTAAAGGCTGCCTTCCGGCGGATCGGAGACGTGGATATCCTGATCTGCAACGCCGGCATTTGCTTTTACGGCCTGATGCAGTCCATGCCGGAGGCGGACTGGGACCGGATCTTTGCCGTCAATGTCAAGGGCATCTATAACTGTGTCAACGCCGCCCTGCCCTCCTTTCTGCGAAAGCAGCGGGGCAGTATTGTGACGGTTTCCAGCATGTGGGGCCGGGTTGGCTCCAGCTGCGAGGCCGCCTATTCGGCCACCAAGGGGGCCGTTATCGCCCTGACCAAGGCTCTGGCCAAGGAGCTGGGTCCCAGCGGCATCCGGGTCAACTGCGTGGCCCCCGGGGTGATCCTGACGGATATGTGCGCCCAGGTGGACCCGGAGACCATGGAGGAGCTGGCCCGGGAAACGCCTCTGGGCCGGAACGGCAGGCCGGAGGATGTGGCGAAGGCCATGGAATACCTGGCGGAAGCGGAATTTGTGACCGGCCATGTGCTGAACGTGGACGGCGGATTTGCGATTTAGGAGGAAATACAAATGAAAATTGCCATTGGCTGTGACCACGGCGCCTACCTTCTGAAAAACAAGGTGGCGGACCATCTGCGCAAGGCGGGCTATGAGGTAGAGGATTTCGGCACCAACGGCCCTGAGAGCTGCGACTATCCGGACTTTGCCGCAGCCGCCGCCCGGGCCGTCGCCTCCGGGGAATGTGAAAAGGGCATTGTGCTCTGCACCACCGGCATCGGCGTGTCCATTGCCGCCAATAAGGTAAAGGGCATCCGCTGCGCCCTGCTGTCGGATATTCTGTCGGCCAGAATGACCCGGCTGCACAACGATACCAATATGATGGCCCTGGGCGCGGGCATCGTTGGCGAAAATCTGGCTCTGGAGATCGTGGACACCTGGCTCTCAACCCCCTTCTCCGGCGAGCCGCGCCACCAGCGCCGCATTGATAAGGTCATGGCCCTGGAAGAAAATTAAACCTTGAGAAAAACCTCCTGGTTTGGTATACTATTCAAAAAGTATACCAAACCAGGAGGTTCTGACTGTGAAGCGGGAAAACTATATCAGCTGGGACGAGTATTTTATGGGCATCGCCATGCTGGCGGCACGGCGGAGCAAGGACCCCAATACCCAGGTGGGGGCCTGCATCGTTTCCCAGGACAATATCATTCTCTCCACGGGCTACAACGGCATGCCCAAGGGCTGCTCCGATGATGAGTACCCCTGGGAGCGGGAGGGAACGGATACCAAGTACCCTTATGTGGTCCACGCGGAGCTGAATGCCATTCTCAATGCCCACGGCCGGGATCTGCAGGGCAGCCGGCTGTATGTGGCCCTGTTCCCCTGCAACGAGTGCGCAAAGGCCATTATCCAGAGCGGCGTGAAGGAAGTCCTGTATCTGTCTGACAAATATGCCGATTCCATGGCGACCCTGGCCTCCAAACGGATGATGGCGTCCGCCGGGGTGAAATTTACCCGGCTGCGGCCGGATACGAAGCAGATCGTTCTGGATTTTGTGCCGGAGGAGGAACGCAGGTGATTTCAACAAGAGGGCGCTATGCCCTGCGGATGATGCTGGACCTGGCGGAGAACCAGGGCGGCGGCTATGTGGCGTTAAAGGACATTGCCGCCCGGCAGGATATTTCCAAAAAGTATCTGGAGCAGATCATTCCGGTGTTGAACCGGGCGGGGCTGCTGCAAACCACCCGGGGGGTCCAGGGCGGCTACCGGCTGACCCGGCGGCCGGAGGAATATACGGTGCTGGACATCCTCTCGGCAACGGAGACCGGGCTTGCCGCCGTGGCCTGCCTGGAACAGGACGCCAATCCCTGTTCCCGCTGCGCCGACTGCCTGACGCTGCCCGTATGGCAGGGGCTGGATAAGGTGGTCAAGGATTATCTGAGTGGGATCACCCTGCAGGACGTCCTGGACCGGCGGAACGTAGGCAATGACTATGTGATCTGACCCCAAACGCGGGGCGGCGTGTACGCAAAATATGGACAGGTGTCCTTGTACAAACCATCCAAAAAAGGATGCCATTTTTTGTCAAAAAATGCTTGACAAATGGGGTGCGGGGTGGTAACATATGCAGACTGTCCGATGAACGGCCCCGAAAGGCCCGGAGGACGGCGAAACACTTCTGAAAAC
>CAVLCF010000100.1:0-12168 GCA_963661735.1 bacterium
GGTAAATTTCCCTTGTTTGAATTTGCCCGGCCTCCACCCAGCCCAGAATGTGCCGGCCGGAGGATGCGCCGATGTCAATTGCGAGACAGTATTTCACGTTTATCACCCGACTCCATTTAACCACAGAGCAGCCAAAAAGTTAAGATTGTCATTTGACAGAAAAAGTGTCCTGATTTGCATTGCAACGCAGGACACTTCCGGCTATAATAAGAAAAAAAGGAGGCTTGGAATATGCTGGATCAGGAACTTCTCCGCACACTCAGCGCAATCAGTCCAGAGGAAGAAGCACTTCTGGCCGGGCAGCAGCTGAATCGGGAAATTTACATGGATATGGACGCACCGTCCAACATCATTGATGCCGGGAAGCTGCTGCAAAGCGGCAGACTTATCACCATCCGGCCCCATACACGCTTTGCCCATTTCCCGGAGCACAGCCACAACTATGTAGAGGTAGTTTATATGTGCCAGGGCGGCACCACCCACATCGCCAACGGCACCCCGGTCACGCTGGAACGGGGCGAGCTTCTGTTTTTCGGGCAAGGCGCAAAGCAGGAAATTTTGCCTGCCGGGGAGGGGGATATTGCCGTAAATTTCATCATTCTCCCCCAGTTTTTCGACAAAGTTCTGGAAATGCTGGATACAGACCGGACACCTCTGCGCACGTTTCTGGTGGAAAGCCTGGGCTCCGGGAATACCGGATATCTCTACTTCCGGGTAGCGGACGTTCTGCCCGTCCAGAATCTGGTAGAAAATCTGATTTATACCCTGCTCTCCGCCAATGTTCCAAACCGCCGGAGCATTTGTCAGACGACCATGGGGCTGCTTTTTATGGAGCTTATGAACCATACGGACAAGCTGACCACCCAGAACATCCGGGAGGATGCCATCGTACAGGTTCTTCGTTACATTGAAGAAAACTACCGGGAGGCCAGCCTGACCCAGATTGCAAAAGCATTGAATTATGACCTCTGTTGGCTCAGCCGGGAGGTCCGGCGCAGAACCGGAAGCACCTTTCAGGAGCTGGTCCAGCACAAGCGTCTGAGTCAGGCGGTCTACTATCTGCGCTGCACAACCTTGCGTGTAGACGAGATTGGTCGGGCTGTGGGGTACAGCAATCTGAGCTATTTCCACCGTATTTTTCAGGAAGCCTACGGCCTTACCCCTAAGAAATACCGGGATTCCCAGTCTAGCCCCGAAGCATTCTGAGCAGCCCCCGGAAGAAATGCCCGTTGGCCATTTCCAGCATTCCGGGCAGCACACCGCCCTTCATGCCGCCGGAGATCTGCATACTGCGCAGAGGACTTCCGGCGGAGGAATTCATCAGCATCCGAAATTCCGGGTTATCATAGTCCTTTTTCCCGCCGAAGCCCTTGGCAATGGTGGCCTCCACAGCCCTGTACATGATTTTCATCATCAGACTGTAGTCCTTCATCTCCATGACCGTGTTGTCCATGGTGAACTGGCCTTTCTTCGGGACTACGGGGACATAGCTTTTTCCCAACATGGCCTCCCATTGGGCTTGCGTGGGCTTCTCCTGACAGGTCTCGTAGAAGCTGTCCTTCTGCCAGTCTGGCGCAGGGACGGTACTTCCGGGAACCTCTATGCTGACGGTTTTGTCTCCGACTTGCAGCGTGTAAACGCCGCCGGGGACCACCCAGCCGTCGTTCCAGAGGGCAAAGCTGCGCTTGTCCAGCGCGAATGTGACCTGCGTCTCCTCCCCGGGCCGCAAAAATACCTTTTGGAAGCCCTTCAGCTCCCGCACAGGCCGATGCAGCCCATCCTGCGGGGCGGCCACATACAGCTGCACCACCTCTGCGCCGGCAATGCTGCCGGTGTTTTTTATTGCCGCCGTCACCCGGTTCCCTTCCAGGCGTAAATTGGAATAGGCAAACTCCGTATAGCTCAGACCGAAGCCGAAGGGCCAGCGGACAGGGATGCCCGCCTTGTCATAGTACCGATAGCCCACATAGATGCCCTCTTCATACAGGGCATCCCGCTGCTTTCCGTAGATTTCCGAGGATGGGACATCCGCATAGCGGTATGGCCAGCTCTCCGCCAGTTTGCCGCCGGGATTCCCCCGGCCATAGAGCAGGTCGGCAATTGCCTCGCCACCTGCCTGCCCCGGCAGACCCATATAGAGGATGGCCTTCACGGAATCCGCCCAGGGGCATTCCACGGCGCAGCCGCAGAGCAGGACCACCACCGTATTGGGATTGGCCCTTGCCGCCGCCTCGATCATCCGGGTATGCCCCTCCGGCAGACGCATATTTTCCCGGTCAAAGCCCTCAGATTCAAACCGATCCGGCAGACCCGCGAAAACGACGGCGGTCTCCGCGTTTCTCGCCGCTTCCGCCGCCTCGGCCAGCATGGCTTCCGTGGTATCGCCCTGGTCATTGCAGCCTGGGGCATACAGGGCGTCCGGCAGGAAGTTCAGGGGTTGGCTCAGCCTGATGGGGTTGATATGGCTGGAACCCGCGCCCTGGAAGCGCATCTGCTTTGCCATCACGCCAATAACGGCGATTTTCGCGTTTTCCTTCAGCGGTAGCAGCCGATCCTCGTTTTTCAGCAGCACCGCCCCGGCCTCCGCCGCCTGCTTCGCAAGGTCATGGTGGGCAGCGTAATCACAGGAGGCCTTTTCTTTCAGCGTTTCCGCGGCCCGGAATATCAGCTTCAGAACCCGGCGGGCGCTGTCATCAATGCAGCTTTCCGCCAGAGTCCCATTGCGCGCCGCCGCGGCAGCCTCCTTCTCCATGTAATCGCTGCCGCCGGGCATATTCAGATCACACCCGGCCCGGAAAGCGGCGATCCGGTCATTCATAGCGCCCCAGTCCGTCACCACCATGCCATCAAAGCCCCACTCCGTGCGGAGAATATCGGATAGAAGTTCCTTGTGGTCGGAGCAATGGGTCCCGTTTAATTTGGGATAGGCGCACATGACCGTGGAGGGTTTGCCCTCCTCCACGGCAATTTCAAAGGCTGTCAGGTACAGCTCCCGCAGGGTCCGATCGTCCAGAATGCTGTCAGAGGTGAACCGGTCCAATTCCTGGGAGTTGGCGGCGAAGTGCTTTAAGCTGGTACCGATGCCCTGGGCCTCCACGCCCCGGATAAAGCCTGCGGCCAGTTTCCCCGCCAGATATGGGTCCTCGCTGAAATACTCAAAATTCCGCCCGCAAAGGGGATTGCGCTTGAGATTCGCACCGGGGCCTAATACCAGCCCCACCCCCTGCTCTCTGGCTTCCTCTCCGATGGCCGCGCCGATTTGTTCCAGCAGCGCCGGGTCCCAGCTTCCAGCAGTCGTCACCTCGGCAGGGAAGCAGGTGGCGCTTCGGGAGTTGTTCACCCCCAGCATATCCGCCCCGTTCTCCTGCTTGCGCAGGCCGTGGGGGCCGTCGCACATGAAAAGAGACGGAATGCCGTATTTCTCGTAAGCCTTGGTCTCCCAGAAGCTTGCGCCGGAGCAGAGGGAAATTTTGTCCTCCAGGGTCATCTTTTTCAGGATCTTCTCAATGTCCATGATTTGCCTCCGAATAGCTCACGGTTCCCGGCTCCTGCTGTACAACGGTTCCATCCGGCAGCCGGACGGCGGCTGTGCAGTTTGCGGGAATGCTGACGGTGTACTTCCACCCGTCCGCCGTCTTTTCCCAGCCGCTTTCCACCCTGCCGTAGACGCTGTTGTAGACGGCTTTTGCGCTGGTGAAGTGTCCGCCGGGGATGGGGACAATGGTGAAGTGATTTTCGCCGTCCACCCGGATGCCGCACATGGTGTCAAACAGCCAGCGGCAGACCGCACCCTTGGAGTAGTGGTCCAGAGATGCCACGCCGCTGCCCTTGGCCTTGTCCCCCTCCCAGGATTCCCAGATGGTGGTGGCCCCGTTTTTCGGCATGCTGAGCCAGCCCGGGATCTCCTCGTTTTCCAACAGCCGGTAGGCGCTTTCCGGGTCGATCTCCGTCAGCACGTCCAGGATCAGCGGCGTGGATAAGAAGCCCGTGCCCAGCCGCCAGCCGTAGTTTTCCAGGGCTTGCAGCAGGCGCTTTTTGGCAAAAGCTGTCTGTTCTTCGTCCAGCAGATTCAGTGCCAGGGGGCGCACCAGTCGGGCCTGTCGGTCGGTGTCCAGGGTGAATTCCCCGGTTTTCATCATGGCCTGATAAGTCTTCCGGCAGCCGTCCCGGTACTGAAGAAACTGCGGGATATCTTCATCGTGCCCCAATACGCCCGCGATCTCCGCCATCAGGTCCATCATATAGGCGGTGTACGCCGTGGATACCTCCGGGTGCGGGCCCGCGAAATCCATGAAACGCATGGTGTAAATATCCTGCGGCTCCGCCCATTCACCGTAGCTCTGGCCCCGATTGACCAGGTATTTTTCATATTCTCCGGGAATTTTGACAGGCTTTGCGTAGGGCCCGCCCCATTTGCCGCAGCGGCCCATCATGAATTTGGCGTAGCGCTTCATGCCGTCATACCGCCGGGAGAGGATGGACGCATCCCCATACTGCTTCCACAGCACATAGGGCATGATGATGCCCGCGTCCGCCCAGCCCACGCTGCCGTTCATAACGCCCATATAGAAATCCACGCCGCCCTCCGGGGCGATCTGGGGCAGCTTTCCGTTGGGCTTCTGCCAGTCGTACATGTCATTCAGGAACTTCTCCGCCATGGGTTCGTAGTCAAACAGGAAGCTTGCAGTGGCGCAGAAAATCTGCGCGTCCCCTGTCCAGCCGTGGCGCTCCCGGGTGGGGCAGTCCGTGGGCAGGTCAGCATGATTGTTTTTTGCGCTCCATACCGTGTTTTCTACGAATTTGTTCAGTAGTTCATTGGAGCTTTCAAACCAGCCGGTGCGCTCCAGGTCGGAATATACGGCAATGGCTGTAAAATCTTCCGGTGCAAAGGGTACCTCTGTTTCCACCAGCACATACTGGAAGCCGAAGATGGCAAAGGTGGTCTTGTAGTCGTTGCGGCCCTCTTTGCAGATATAGATCACCTGCTGCAGGGGCGTTGTGATCTTTTTGTTGGAGCACTGGATGTTTTTCTGGGTGAATTCTCCGTTTTCATCCAGCATTTCTCCAAAACGGAGCTTGAGTTTCTGCCCGGCTCCGGCTTCCAGAGAGAAGGAAAGATAGCCCGCGATATTCTGCCCAAAATCCAGCACAGTCTTGCCGGAGGGCGTTACGATTTTCTTCGCCGCCAAACGCTCATGTTCGGTTAAGGGCACATTGTTGGAAGCAGTCGGAACAACGCTGTGGCTCGTCACTTTGGCAAAAGCTCTGTAGCTGGGTGCGTCATTGGCGTTGACCACCTCGCCGTCCTTGTTGTCGGCAAAGCGGATGGGGCCGTCATTGCTCCAATTCCAGCTCTCGTCGGTGACAATCGTCTGTACTTTTCCGGATTCGTCCGTAATTTCCAGCTGGGCCAGCAGCTTTGTCTCCGTGCCGTACTGATTTTTCAGCCCCCAGGCCCCGCAGGAGCCCCGGTACCAACCGTCCGCCAGCTGGACGGTCAGGGCGTTCTCGCCCCTTTGCAGAAGCTCGGTCACATCGTAGGTCTGGTACTGCACCCGTTTGCGGTAGTCCGTAATGCCGGGGGCCAGAATAAAATTCCCCACCCGCTGCCCATTCAGCATTGCCTCGTAAAGGCCGCAGGCGGTGATGTAAAGCCGGGCTTTCCGTACAGTCCCCGCGGAAAAGGTTTTGCGGAAGCAGTCCACGGGGTAGCGCTGGCGCTTGTCCACCTTGTAATTTCCGGTGATCCACTTGGCTTTCCATTTGCCCATCCCGTTTTCAAAGCTCGCCTGCGCCCAGTCTCCCGGCGTATCCGTTTCATCCCACAGCCGCAGCTTCCAGAGTACCTTTGTTTTCGGCTTTACAGCCTCGCCGCCCCAGGTGCAGCGCATGGAATGGCTCTCCACCTTCCCGCTGTCCCAGAGACATTTTCCGGTATCGTCCGCTGCGACAACCTGATAAGCGGTCTGCCTCTCCCCGCCGTTACAGTTCCAGAACAGGCGGGGCTTTTGAAAATCAATGCCGATGGGGTTTGTCAAGTGTTCTGTTTTTAATCGAATCGCGTTCATTTCTGTGCCTCCCTCCGGGCCTTGATCTCCGCCTGCTCCTTACCGATATTCTTTTCCACATTTAAAAACAGCAGCAGCACCGCCAGCACAACGCCCGTAACGGCCTCCAGCCCCACAAAGCCGAAGGTAAACACATTCTTCACCGCCTGGGATTGTTCGGCGGCTACGGTGATCCCGTCCACAATGGCGGGGGCCACATAGCCCGCCTTGGCGATCAGACCATTGAAAATGCCGGTGCAGATGCCGACCAGGGCAACCGCAATGATGTTATACACGCTCATGGCGATGCCGTCGCAGCGGAAGCCCACCTTCCACTCCACATGATCCAGCACATCCGCAAACAGGGCCATAAACACATAGGCGCAGGGCAGTCCGCCGATGTTCTTGATGAACTGTCCCACCAGCATGATGGTCATATTGGTGGGGAACAGCCAACAAATGGCGCTGCCGATGGCATAGAGAACGAAGCCAGCCGCGGTCACGTTCCGCTTGCCGAATTTCTTCGCCAGAGGCCACACGGCGAAGATGCCGATGCCCATGGGGATGCCTCCGATGACGGAGATCATGGTCTGGGTGATGCCGTCGTTGTAGGAGCCAAGAACGTAGTTGCAGAAATAGACCAGGCTGATGTTTTTAATGGTGCTGCCTGCCGTATAGATCAGGAAGTAGGCATAGATCAGCAGCATGTATCTGTCTGTAAAAATGGCTTTCAGCTGAGCCGCAAAGGACACCTGGGCCTCTCCGGCGCCCTGCACCTCTTCTGTGACCCGTTCCTTGGTGAAATAATACTCCAACAGCGTCAGCGGCAGGGTGAGAATGGAAAGAACACTCATCAGTGTGATCCACTTACCCTTGTCAACGCCGATGATCGGCATAATGACCATGGGGAACACCAGGGCCACCAGAATACCGCTCATCATAATGGTTGCGATCTGGTTGTTGACGGACAGCCCGCCCCGCTGCTGGGTATCCCGGGTGGACAGGGGCACCATCAGATTATGGCTCATGTTGAAAATGGTATAGGCAAAGGAATAGAACAGGTTATAGCTCACCATCACCCAAACCGCCTGCATAGTCTGAGAACCATTCGGCACCGTGAAGAGCAGAATGCCGGTAACGGCCATCAGCGGCGCGGAAAGCAGCAGCCAGGGACGTGCCTTGCCTTCTGAAGTATGGGTACGGTCAATGATGTAGCCCATAACGACATTGGTAATTGCGTCCACGATTTTGGATACAATGGGGAACACCACCAGAAATGCCCCGCCCCAGAGGGTGGTCAGCTTCAGAACATCCGTATAATAGACGTTCAGGTAGGTGGCCAGCACCGCGTTCAGCAGCAGCGCCCCGGCGGGGCCCAGCAGGTAGCCCAGCCATTTTTCCGCGGGGGTCACATTGGGAGAATGGATTTTGCTTTGCAGCGCTTTGCACTGCGTCCAGTCTTTCTTCGCCATGGGAATTCCTCCATACTGCCGGTATCATTTTTGCCGAATCTCGCGGCTGTCCGGCTTTTCTGATTATGAGTATAGCACAATCGAAAATCCTTTTCTTGCATTTTCGTATGGAATAAGATAGAATTGTATGCAAAAGGAGGGAATGTTATGGAGGCCGTTGATCTGAACTATCTGTGTACAACTATCGGCAATCTTTCCGGTATTCCCATTCGGATTTATGAAGGGGAAAAGCAAACCTTTTTCTATTCCGTCGTCCGGCTGCCGAAGGATCCCATGGCGCTATACCGGAAGGAACTCTGGGAAATTGAGGATCATGTAGGCTACTATTTGACTCCCAATTTCTCCTACTACGGTCTTGTCAACCACGGCACAACCAAGATTGTCATTGGTCCCACCCGGCAGCTCCCGGAAACGGAGCAGGAGCTGCGTGAGCTGGCCTTTCAGCTGGAATTGTCCGGTGAGGAAGCACAGTCCCTTGAAAATGCTATGCGGGCGATTGTCCATATGCCCATTGAAAGCGTCCTGCAAATGCTCTGCACCATCAACTATATTTTGAACGGCGAGAAGCTGGAACTGAAGGACATCCGTATTTACGAAGCAGAGCAAAAAGTCTTGGAAATCATGCAGGGCCGCTCCCAGGCTGCCCGATCCTTGACCCCCCAGGACATTCCACTCCAAACCGGCCACAACACCCTGGACCAGGAGCAGACCATTCTGCGGATGGTGCGCAAAGGCGACAGCGCCGGATTGCAGACCTGGTTCGATGCCGCTCCCGCCATCCGGGGCGGCATTGTGGCCAACGACCAGCTGCGGCAGCAGAAGAATCTGTTCGTAGTCACAGTCACGCTGGCCTCCCGGGCGGCTATTCAGGGCGGTATGCAGGTGGACGATGCGTTTTCCCTCAGCGATTCCTATTTGCAGCAGTGTGAGCTTCTGACCTCTCCGGAGCGGATCACCAATCTGCAATACCGGATGCTCCTGGACTATACCGCAAGGGTCGCACGTCTGCGTCGGGGCGGCAGCCCTTCCAAACTGGTGCTGGACGTGACCAATTATATTCAGCACCATATCTCCGAACCCATCCGCACCGAGGAAATTGCCAAAGCGCTGTTCATCAGCCGCCCCTATCTCTCCAAAAAATTCAAGGAAGAAACCGGGCAGAGCCTGACGGATTTTATTCTGAACGAAAAAACAGAGGAAGCAAAACGCCTCCTCCGCTACTCCGACAGGCCCTTGACCGCCATCAGCACCTATCTTGCCTTTTCCTCCCCCAGCCACTTTTCCAGAGCATTCCGGCAGTACGCCGGAATGCTGCCCAGGGATTACCGGGAGAAATTCGGATAAATCGATTATTCTCCTTGTGTCGTTCCGCCAGAAGAAAGATACCGACTAAAGATTCTCTTAATTAAGAACGTGTTGACAAATACAAGCACGGACGTGCCCCCCGCGATCCAAAGCAGACCCGTTTTCAAAAACAGGGAATAGTCGTAGGCAAACAGGATCACCGGGACAGAATAGACCGCCAGCGCCAGTAGGGTTGCTGGGATGTGGGAAAAGGTGAGATAGACCGAATTGTACAGGGTCCGCTTCACCGAATTCTCAAATTGCGCCTGTAAAGGGTACAGATAAAACCCGATGCCCAGAATGAGGAACGCGGAAACCATGGCAAAAATGCGGATCACAAAGCTGATGGATGCAGAATTGTACAGGCAGCACCAGATATCCACACCCAGCAGCACAAAGCCGACGCACTGAATCAGGAAGAGAACAGTGGACTGCTTGAAATTACTTTTGAATGCCCGGAAAAAGGTCTTCGCGCCGGTGGGCAGGTCCTCGCTGTACATATTGAGCATACACCTGTAGAGCGCCGTTGTGGAGGCCCCGATGGTGATAACCGGCAGGCAGCACAAGACCCACAGGACATTCAGAATGATGAGGTCCGCACAGCGGGAGAGAAATTGCATAAAGGATGAATCAAAATTCAGCTGTTTCATAATGGCTCCAATGGTGTCCCCGGGAAATTTTCCCCGGGGACCTTGTGTCGTTTACTCCAATCTGAGCAGGAATTCCAGAACTTTCCGTGCGTTGGTCAAAAGATTGTCCCGTGTGATCAGGCCCAATTCCTCTGCCTTTTGCAGCCGCTTGGCGCTGCCGTGGGGCATCCGGAGATTGTTCCCCGCCAGGGCTTCCCGGTAGTGCTCTGCCCAGTTCACCCAGTCCGTGACAACCAGGCCCTCAAAGTGCCATTCCTCTCGGAGAATTCCGGTCAGCAGGTCCTTGCTTTCGGAGGTATAGGTGCCGTTCAGCAGATTGTAGGCCGTCATTACAGCCCAGACCTTCCCTTCCGTAATGACAATACGGAAGGCTTTCAGATAGATTTCCCGCAGGGCCCGCTCGGAAACACGGGAATCGCTGGCGTAGCGGTTTGTCTCCTTGTTGTTGCAGCAGAAATGCTTGACGCAGGCGGAGATGTTCTGGGACTGAATGCCCCGCACCATAGCCGCGGCCAGCTTTCCGGCCACCAAGGGGTCCTCTGAATAGTATTCAAAGTTCCGCCCGCACAGAGGGCTTCTGTGGATGTTGATGGCGGGGGTCAGCCACATGCCGATGTTGTTTTCCTTGACCTCTTTCGCGGCGGCCTCGCCCACACGGGCTACCAGCTCCTGATCCCAGGTACAGGCAAGCAGCGTAGCCACAGGCCAAGCCGTGGTGTTCACACCCCGGTCCGGCACGATCCGCAGACCGGCAGGCCCGTCGGCAGTCATAACTGCCGGAATGCCCAGGTTGTCCAAGCCGCCGATTCCACGGGTATCCGCCACGCCCCGATTGGGGGTGCCACCCAGAAGGGTAATGAGCTCGTCATCGGTCAAGCTCTCCAAAAACGCGTCCAGAGAGATTTCCCCGGAGGCCACCTTTTCAAAACTCAGGCGATCCTTCGGCGTTTCCGTTCCGCTGGTGTCCGGCAGGATGTGCTCCGCCTCCCACTGGGGCTTGTGGGGCCAATCGGCAGTATCATAAGGGGCGGTGTATTCCTTTGTCGGCAGCGCTTCATAGCTTCCGTCCGCCTTGAGCCGCCGGGGCAGCTTGCTGGGGACACAGCGGTTTTGCAGCTGCTCCGTGATTCGCTCCTGTGGGTTCACAAATTCGCCAGCCTCCTTCAGATTCCGCACGCAGTTGCCAAGCAGAATGCGGTAGTCGCCTGCGGGAAGCACATAGGCAGCAAGCTTTTCATCAAAAGCGGCCAAATCACTGACCGGGAACGAAAGCATAAGCTCCTGCGTCTCGCCGGGGGCTAAAAGCTTCGTTTTCCCGAAAGCCCGCAATTCCAGTCTTGGCATCTCCAAACGGCAAGTCGGCGCTGACACATAGAGCTGGACCACTTCCTTGCCCGCTGCGCTTCCCGTATTCTCCACCCGGACCGTTACGGCGATGTTATCCTGGGATGCCTCAAACCCTGTCCGTGTCATGGCGAAGGTCGTATAGGACAGGCCAAAGCCGAAGGGGTAGTTGACCTTCTCCGCCGCACCGGGAACGGTTTCAAAATAGCGGTAGCCTACAAAGATGTCGTCCGTATAGCAGACATAATCCTTGGATTCGTTGAACTCCGCGGAGGAGGGGTAATCGTCAAAGGACGCGGCGAAGGTGTCCGTCAGCTTTCCGGAGGGGTTCACATCTCCGCAGAGAATGTCCGCCTCGGCCATGGCCCCCTCCATGCCGCCCTGCCAGGCCAGCAGCACCGCGCCGATTTTGGGATTATGGATGAACCAGGAGCTGTCCACCATGCCGCCTACATTCAGCACTACCACGATTCTGGAAAAGGTCGCGCTGGCATCCCGGATCAGCTTCTGTTCCCCGGGAGACAGGTAGAAGTCGCCGTCGTCCGGCTCTCCCTTGCGGTCAAAATCCTCTCTGGAAAACCGACAAATGCTGACTACCGCAACCTGGCATTCTTCCGCAGCCCGCTCCAAAAGCGCCTTTGGCAGCTCCGGCTCCACGGTATAGCCCGGCTGGCAGCCCGCCCTTCGCTGCTGTGCCACGTTTTCCCGGTAGAACACATGCAAAAGGGCTCAAACACCTGCACCTTTCCCTCCGCTGCCTTTTCCTCCATGCCGTCACAGAGGTTGCGGACATAGGCCACCGTCACATCGCCGCTGCCGCCGCCTCCCTTTACATAGTCCACGCTGGCTTTGCCCAGCAGTGCCACCCGTGTCCCCCGCTTCAAGGGAAGCAGGTTCTCCTCATTTTTCAACAGCACCATGCCGTCCGCCGCGGCCTGCCGGGACAGGCGGATGTGCTCCGGACTTCCCGTCACGATCCTGCCGTTTTCTCCCAGGGGCATCAGCGGGAGATATTTATATCGCTGCCATTTGTTCATTGTTATTCTCCTTCCTGCATTGTAAAATGATTCTGTTGCGGGGAAATCACCAGCCGGAACGCAATGTCTTTTTCCGAAAGCCGATACTTTGGCAGCAGATCCGGGCCGCAGGAGTTGGAGCCAACGCCGGAGACTTTATAGTCCAGCCGCAGGTGGGTCTTCCCGTCGCTGACCAGCTCGTCCGTATGCTCGGCACGGTCAAGGGCCGCTGTGGGTAACTGCGTGCGCACGGAAGTCGCCAGCGCGTTATAAATTGGCGACGCGGTAATTATAG
>CAVLCF010000101.1:0-27167 GCA_963661735.1 bacterium
GCTCTATTATACCATATCCGGCAGCGGGATGGTAGCTTTGATTAAATCAGAGGTTACCTAAATAATTGATTCCGGCATGACGCGTCATGCCGAGGCCCGCGCCGCATTCGGCAAAAACTGAATGCGGCGCGGCGAGATATCTGTCTCGCCGCGCGATTTTGTACGGCAAACCATCCGATCACTTGAAAGGGGAATTTTATGAGCGAATTTTCTGTATACCGCATGCTTTCCTATGAAACGGCCAAGCGGGCCTTCCGGACGCAGCGGTATGAACTATCCATGATGAATAAGGCCCACGGCAAAATGCTGGTCAAGCAAGGCTATCTCTCTCTGGAGGATTACCGGCAAATCGCCCATGGCATCGATCAGGTTCTTGCCACCATGACAGAGGAAGATATCCGCCCGCAGCAGTCTGACCTCTATGGAAACATGACCGATCAGCTCTATGCCGTTGTTGGAAAGGAGCTCGGTGAAAAAATCCATATGGGCCGCAGCCGCAACGATATGGGCTGCACCTTCCGCCGCATGACCGTCCGCAAATCCATCAGCGGCATGGCCGCCCTGGTGCTGAAGGTCATGGAGACGCTTTTGGGGAAAGCGGAGGAAAACCTGGATACCATTATGACCTTTTACACCTTTGGCCAGCCGGCACAGCCCGGTACATTGGGGTACTATTACCTCTGGGTGTTTGAGTCCTTCTCCCGGGATTTCCAGCGTCTGGCCGCCGCGTACGCCAACGCCAACCGCTGCGCCATGGGCGCCGCCGCCGGCATCGGAACCAACTTCAACCTTGACCGCCAATACGTCAGCGACGCGCTGGGCTTTGACAGCGTGATCGAAAATACCATGGATGCCATTACCTCGCCGGATTACCTTCTCGAAGTGGAAAGCGCCTACGCCAACATGATGTCCTCCCTGAGCCGGATCGCCCAGGATATGTTCTTCTGGGCATCCAGCGAGTGCGGCATTCTCCACTGCGATTCCACGATCTCCGAGGGCAGCACCATTATGCCGCAGAAAAACAACCCCTGCGCCATCGAGCTTCTGCGAGCAAAGACCGGCCACGCGATCGGTCTGTTAAACGAGGGCCTGGCGCTGATGCGCAACACCAGCTTTTTCCCGAATATCGAGAATTCCCGGGAAATGTTCCACATTTATGACGCGCAGGCAGATGAGGTTGAGGCCGCGCTGCGGCTGTTCCTGGACGTACTGGATCATTCTTCGATCAACCGGGAAAAAGCCTACCAGATGGCGTTGGACAGCTTTACCGGAGCCTCCACCGCGGCCGAATATATTGCGGAAAAATACGACCTTCCCTTCACCAGAACACACCATGTCATTGGCGACATGATCCGGAAGCTGATGCAGGACGGGACGCTGGAAGCAAAATATCTGACAAGCGGTCTTCTGGCTGACGCCTCGGAGAAGGTCTTTGGAAAACGGATCGTTCTTTCTGACAAGCAGGTCCAGCAACTGATCGACCCGAAGTTCTGCCTGGAATGCAAAATCACCGGCGGCACGCCCAAGCACGAGGACAGTGTAAAAATGCTTTCCCAGTGCCGTACGCGGTACACATCCCAGAAAGCATGGCTGGACCGGGCGAACGAAAAGGTTGCGCACGCCTATGCGGCGTTGAATAGCGAAGTATAAGGGGGCATCTTTATGGATATGACCGGAAAACACATTGCCATTTTGCTTCTGGGCGGCACAATCGCTTCCTATACCGACACCAACGGCAACGCTGTAGTCGTGGATATCAGCGAATACGTCCGGCGGATCCCGGCTTTCGCGGGGCTTGACGTCCGCGTCAATTCCTTCAAGCAGTTGGGTGGTCTTGAAACGACCATTCAGGATATGGTCGAGGTCTCGGAGGAACTCAAGCGTATCCTCCGGCAGGATCAGCCTGACGGCATTGTTGTCGTCATGGGCACAAATGTTATGGAGGAGGCCGCTTTTGCCATTCAGGTGCTGGTCCAGACCGATACGCCGATTGTCTTTACCGGCGCCATGCGTGTGCCTGACGCCTGCGGGGCGGACGGTCCCGGAAATCTGGCCGCGGCAGTCGCGGCAGCAGCCTCCCCCGCCTGCAAGGGGCTGGGCGTGCTGGTCGTTTTCAACGATGAAATACATTCCGCGGATTATGTGCAGAAGCTCCATCCGCTGAATCCCGGGGCGTTTGGATCAAAATTCATGCTGGGCTATGTGGCGGAAGGCGTTGCCAGCGTCCGCGTTCATCCTGTCCGCCGCCCGCTGCCCTGGATCCAGGTCAAAACCGGCCCTAAGGATGTTCTGCTGTACACCTCCTATCTGGGCGATTCCGGACGGCTCCTCGCTCAGGCGGAAACGCTGGGCTTTGACGGTCTGGTCATCGAAGGAACCGGCGGCGGCAGCGTTCCCTCCTGGGTATTCGACCATGTAGAGCGAATGCACGAAAAAAATGCCGGTCGTCATCGCCACACGGACCGGAAACGGCGATGTTATGCGCAATACCTACGGCTATGGCTACGGCTCTCCCAAATACCGGGAGGAGAAGGGCTACCTGACAACCGGCCACCTTGACAGCCGCAAGGCACGCATTCTGCTTACGCTGCTGCTGATGAGCGAATGCACGCCGGAGCAGATCCGTGAGAGCTTCCGGATCTACTCCCGGGACTACATTCCGCAGCTGGAGGCCAACACGTAGGCATTCATGAAGCACATTACGATCAAGGATATCGCGGAAATTCTTTTTGGAACACTGCTTGCCGGGTTTGGCGCAAGCCTCCAGTTCAAGGCGGATCTCGGCTCAACGCCGCTTTCCATTTTTGAGCAAGGCGTCGCGCGAACGGCCGGCATGCCCCTTGGAACTGCCATCTGGATCGTCTGCGTCGCTCTTCTGGCCGTTGGCTGGCTGCTGAACAAAAACCTTGTGGGGCTTGGAAGCATTACGGTATCCGTGCTGTACGGTCCCTTTGTTTCACTGGCAAACGTGCTTTTCCCCTTTGTTCCTCAGGGCTTTCTCTCACGTCTGGCTTTCTGCGCTGCGGGCATTTCGCTTCTGTCCTTCGGTGTGGCAGTCTATATCCATCCAAAAAAGGGCGTCGGCCCCACGGAAATCATTATGATGTACCTGTCGGAAAAGTTCTCCATGCAGATCAGTCTGACGCGGATCCTTTCGGATGCGCTGTGGTTCCTGCTCGGTTGGGCTTTGGGCGGCACGGTCGGCATTGGCAGCGTACTCGGCTTGCTGCTCTCCGGCCCCTTCATCCAGTTCTTTTCGCAGCGGCTCAGCCGCGGGAGCGGAAAATAGGCTTTATACATACCGCGTTTTTTTAAGAACTGCCGGAAAGGGAAATGCCGCTTTTGCCGCTTTCCTTTTCCGGCAGGATGTGCTATTCTAAGGAAAAAACACAAAGGAGCATTCTTTATGAAATACCGCGTTGAACACGACTCCATGGGCGAGGTCCGGGTGCCGGCGGACAAGTACTGGGGGGCGCAGACCGAGCGGAGCCGGAACAACTTTCCCATCGGCGTGGGGCTGGAGACCATGCCCCGGGAGATCATCCATGCTTTCGGCATTCTGAAAAAAGCGGCGGCCATGGCAAACCACGCCCTGAAGCCGGAAAAAATGACGGACGAAAAGCTGGCCGCCATCTCTCAGGCGGCGGATGAGGTAATTTCCGGGGCTTTGACGGACAATTTTCCTCTGGTCGTCTGGCAGACCGGCTCCGGCACCCAATCCAATATGAACGCCAACGAGGTCATTGCGGGCCGGGGCAACGCCCTGGCGGGGAAGAAGCTGCTGCACCCCAATGACGACATCAATATGTCCCAGTCCTCCAACGACACCTTCCCCACGGCCATGCACATCGCGGCGGTGCTGGCCCTGGAAGACCGACTGCTGCCCGCTCTGGATACGCTGATTGGCACCTTCCGGGAGCTGGAGGTGAAAAATGCGGGCATTGTCAAGTCTGGCCGGACCCATCTACAGGATGCCACCCCCATTACCTTTCCCCAGGAGATCTCCGGCTGGCGGACCAGCCTGGAGCGGGACCGGCAGTTGATTCTTTCTTCCTTACCCTATCTGAAGGAGCTGGCTCTGGGGGGCACGGCTGTGGGCACAGGACTGAACGCCCCCAAGGGCTTCGATACCGCCGTAGCGGCAGCCGTGACCGAGCTGACCGGGAAGGGCTTCGTCACCGCCCCCAATAAGTTCCACGCCCTGACCTCCAAGGACGAACTGGTATTTGCCCACGGGGCGCTGAAAGCCCTGGCGGCGGACATGTTGAAAATCGCCAACGATGTGCGCTGGCTGGCTTCCGGTCCCCGGGACGGCCTGGGAGAGATTCGCATTCCCGAAAACGAACCCGGCTCCTCCATCATGCCCGGCAAGGTAAATCCCACCCAGTGCGAGCAAGTGACCATGGTGGCGGTGCAGGTCATGGGCAACGACACGGCGGTGGGCATGGCCGCCAGCCAGGGCAATTTTGAGCTGAACGTGTTCATGCCCGTGCTGGCCTACAACTTCCTGCAGTCCGTCCGGCTTCTGGCCGACTCCATCCGCTCCTTCAACGACCACTGCGCCGTAGGCATCACCGCCGACCGAGAGAAAATGCGCCATAACCTCCACAATTCCCTCATGCTGGTGACGGCCCTGAATCCCTACATCGGCTACGAAAACGCGGCAAAAACCGCCAAGACGGCCTTTGCCGAAAACATCTCCCTGAAGGAAGCCTGCGTAAAGCTGGGCTTTCTGACGGCGGAACGCTTCGACCAGGTGTTCCATCCGGAGGAAATGGTATAGTTACACTTTTTTGCAAAAGCGGGGCACAAGCGTCTGCGGGAAGGCGCTTGTGCCCCGCTTTTGCCGGTTATGCAATCGCGTCAGTGTTTCAGACTCTCCATGCTCTTCTTTTCCTTGCAAATCACCGGCTCCCGTTGTATACTCAATGGGAACACTCTTACACTTGGAGGAACGCGCAATGAACCTGATTACCATTTTCAATTCCGTCCTTACGGTCACGCTGGACGCCTGCGGAGCCGTGCTGCACAGCATTCTCAAAGACGGCGCCGAATATCTCTGGCAGGGCGACGCGAAATACTGGGCGCGGCGGGACGCCAATCTGTTCCCCTATGTGGGGCGGCTGACCGACGGCCAGTATCTGCTGGACGGGAAGCCCTATCCTCTGACCATTCACGGCTTCTGCATCGGCACGGACTTTGCCGTAACCGACCGCACCGCGTCTTCCGTCCGCTTTACCCTGACTGACAGCGAGAAAACCCGCTCCATGTATCCTTTCCGCTTTGCTTTCCACGTGCGGTATGAGCTTCAGGAAAACCGGATCCTCAAAACCTGTCTGGTGGAAAACCGGGATTCCCGGGAGATGTATTTCGGCATCGGCAGCCATCCTGGCTTCAATGTCCCCCTGAACGGCGAGGGGACCTTCGAGGATTGGGAGCTGGATTTTGCCGAACCCTGCCAGCCCGTGCGCATCCATATGGATCCCGCCAATTACCGCCTCGCGGGCACCGAGTCCGCCTATCCCCTGGAAAATGGCCGCGTCATTCCCCTGACCCATGCTCTGTTTGATCTGGACGCGGTGGTCCTGGGCAGCGTCAGCCATACGCTGTCTCTGCGCTCGGCAAAATCCCCCCGGTCCGTCACCGTATCCTTCCCCGACATGCCCTTTGTCGGCCTGTGGCACGCGCCAAAAACCGACGCCCCCTATGTCTGTATTGAGCCATGGGTCAGCCTTCCCTCCCACAGCGCTTTTGTGGAGGACATCTCCAGGCAGGCCCATCTGATCCACCTGCCCGCTGGGGAAACCTATCGCAACGAAATAACCATCGCTCTGGAGTAACCGGCAGAAGCCGCGTCGCCGAATACCCGCCCGTTCATACCGGATGCCGCTCCGCGTTCCGCGGGGCGGCATCCGTGTTTTTTGCGAATTTTCTCCGTAAAAATGCCGTAAAATCCTCCCGCTGCGCCAGAATTTCAGCGAAATTGGATACAAAAGCAGGATCCGGCTCCTTGACAGGTGGCGGATGCCTGCTTTATAATGGAAACACGGTCCGCAGGCGTCAGAGCGGCGGTCCGCAAAAATGTATCTGGATGGGGATCTCTGAATGACGAACAACTATTCTCTGCTGACGAACCTGCTCTCAGAGGACGAGCGCAAGGTGATTGCCAGTATCATGTCCCATATCGAGCGCGGCGAAAAGCGGACCGGCATTCAGCAGATCGCCGCGGAAAACTACCTGTCCGCGGCCAGCATTGTGAAAATGTGCAAGCGTCTGGGCTTTGACGGCTACAGCGAGCTGTATTACCACCTGAGCCGCCAGCTGCTCTCCGGCGAAGGCCAGACGGAAGAGACCTTCAAGACCCTGATCGACAATTATTCCGATGAACAGATCCAGCGGTTCCGCGCGCTGCTGCGGGAACGGCGCGGCGGGAAAATTTTTACGACCGGCGAGGGCTTTTCCAACATCGTGGGGGGCTATTTCGTCCAGCGCCTGTCCATCTGCGGCTTTATGGCCTTCAGCAATGTTCACTTTTACGACTACATGCTCTTTCAGGAGTCCCGGCAGGCCGCGGTGGAGGAAGAGAACGCCGTCATGTTCGCCATCAGCCAGAGCGGAGAGACCGCCCCTGTGCTCAACGACGTCCGCCACGCCAAGAGCCACGGCCACAAGATCATTTCCTTCACCAGGCGGGGAGATTCGTCCCTTGCCCAGCTATCGGATCTGGTTTTCGTAATAGACGGCACGAAGCAGACCCTGGCCGTCAGTCTGCCGAATCTGTTTTTCGGACACGTGATCCTGGTTTTTGAGGAGCTGATGGCAAGCTTTTTTGCCCCGGAGATCGGAACGTAATAAAAATATTTTTACACAAGCGGAAAAAAATTTCCGCGGCATCTGTGTTATAATCGAATTGCGGAGGGAAATCTGTCGTTTTCCGCCGCGGCAGACAGCTCCGAGGAATATCCGAAGAGCATTCGAGAAAGCGATTTTATGGAGGTAAAATTCATGAAAAAGAGTCTTGCAATTCTGCTTGCGCTCACCATGCTGGCCGGCGTTCTGGCTGGCTGCGGCGCGGCGAACACCACACCCACCACGGCGGACACCACTGCTGCCGCCGAAACCACTGCCGCGGCTCCCGCGGAAACGGAAGCCACGGAACCCGCCGCAAAGACCATTGACACTTTGAAGATCACCTTTGTTCCCTCCCGGGAGCCCCAGGAGATCATCACCGCTACCGAGCCCCTGAAGCAGCTGCTGAAGGACGCCCTGGCCGAGGAAGGCTACGATGTTGGCAGCGTTGAGATCACCGTCGGCACCACCTATGAGGCAGTGGGCGAGGGCCTGGAAGCCGGCACCATTGACGTGGGTCTGATCCCCGGCGGCACCTATGTTCTCTACGACGACGGCGCCGAGGTCATTCTGACCGCTACCCGCAACGGCCTGAACAAGGATTCCGACAACGCCAAGGACTGGAACGACGGCCAGCCCACCGAGGCTTCCGACAAGCAGGCCGTTTCCTACCGCGCCCTGTTCATCGCCGGTCCCTCCGAGAAGGGTCAGGCGCTGCAGGCCAAGGTCAACGCCGGTGAAGAGCTGACCTGGGACGACCTGAACGGCGCCAACTGGAGCGTTATGGGCACCTCTTCCCCTGCGGGCTACATCTATCCCGCCCTGTGGCTGCAGGATCACTACGGCAAGGGCATCTCTGACCTGAGCAGCGCCGTGCAGTCCGATTCCTATGCCAGCGCCTTTGCCCGCCTGGCTTCCGGTCAGGTTGACGTCCTCGTGACCTACGCCGACGCCCGCCGGGACTATGCCGAGCGCTGGAACAGCGAGTTTGGCCGTGAAGGCTCCATCTGGGACGAGACCGGCGTCATCGGCGTCACCGCTCCCATCTACAACGACACCATCTCCGTCAGCAAGAACTCTCCCATTATGGATGCTGACCTGATCGCCGCCCTGCAGAATGCCTTCATCAACATCGGCAACACCGAGGAAGGCAAGGCTGTGATCGCCATCTACAGCCACAACGGCTACCAGAAGGCCCAGGCTTCCGACTACGACAACGAGCGCGCAGCCCAGAAGCTGATCCGGGAACTGACCGCCGCCAACTGATTTCCAAAGAACAAAACTTTCCCGGCGCGGGGAGGCTTTGCACGGCAGAATCCCATCCGCTGTGCGGGCCATTCCCGCGCCGGGTTTTTAAGAGAGGAATCTATATGATCGAATTTGACCACGTATCCAAAGTATACGCCAACGGCACCGTGGGTCTGGACGACGTCACCCTTACCATTCAGGACGGGGAATTTGTCGCCATTATCGGCCGGTCCGGTGCGGGCAAGTCCACGCTTCTGCGGGCCGTCAACCGTATGCACCCGATCACCGGCGGCAAGCTCACCGTAAACGGTACCGACGTCAGCTCTCTTTCCGGCAAGCGCCTGCGCAAATTCCGCCGGGGCATCGGTATGGTATTCCAGTCCTTCAACCTGGTGACGCGCACCAGCGTTATCAAAAACGTGCTGTCCGCCTGTGTGCCGGATATGCCCTTCTGGCGGGTGCTGCTGGGTACGTTCCGCAAGGAGGATAAGATCAAGGCCCTGGAATCCCTGGAAAAAGTAGGCATTCTGGACAAGGCCTATGTGCGGGCCGACCAGCTCTCCGGCGGCCAGCAGCAGCGCGTGGCCCTGGCCCGGACCCTGACCCAGGATCCGCGGATCATCCTCGCCGACGAGCCTGTGGCGGCTCTGGACCCCGTGACGGCCAGGCAGGTCATGCAGGACTTTGTCCACATCAATCAGGAGATGGGCATCTCCATTCTGCTCAACATCCACCATGTGGAGCTGGCCCTGGAATACGCGGACCGCATTATCGGCATCCGGTCCGGCAGGATCGTCTACGACGGTCCCTCCGCCAACGTGGACCAGGCTGTACTGGACGCCATCTACGCCGATGAGGCCGCACCGGAGGCAGATGTATGAGCCTGTACGACCGTATTTTCCGGCCCCGCCGGTATACCCTGTCCGACGGCACAGTGGTTGCGGAAAAGCGCAGCCGCGCGCCGCTGGTCATTCTGATCCTCGCGGCGCTGACCGTTGTGTCCGTCCGCATTACGGGATTCAATTTCACTGTGCTGGTAACAAAGGGAAGCAAGTTCTTTGACATTCTCAAGGCCATGTTCCCGCCCAATACGGCCTACTTGAACAAGATCTGGCAGCCCCTGTGGGACACCATCAAGATGTCCATCCTGGGTTCCTTTATCGGCGCCGTGCTGGCCGTTCCCTTTGCGGTTCTGGCAGCCAGCAATATTGTCACCAATCGGGTGGTGGTTTTCCTGGTGCGGCTGTTTCTGAGCCTGGTGCGGACCCTGCCAACCCTGGTCTGCGCGCTGATCGCCACCTATATTTTCGGCCTGGGCACCATGGCCGGTACCTGCGCCATTGCGGTGTTCACCTTCGCCTACATTGGCAAGCAGCTTTTTGAGATCATTGAAACCGTGGATATGGGTCCCTTTGAGTCCATGGAAGCCCTGGGCGCCACCCGCTTACAGGCCTTTGTCACGGCGGTTTTCCCCCAGGTGCTGCCCACCTATCTCTCCGTCTCCCTGTTCTGCCTGGAGGGCAACGTGCGCTACGCCTCCATTCTGGGCTACGTCGGCGCGGGCGGTCTGGGCCTTATCATGAATGAAAAAATCGGCTGGCGGGAGTATGACAGCCTGGGCATGATCCTGATCGTCCTGTTTGTAACGGTCATCCTCATCGAAACCATCAGCCACGCGCTGCGCAAGCGTCTGACCTAAGGAGGAACGGCAATATGAACGAAAAAATTCTCAAAGCCTACGCCTCCGCACCCAAAACCTGGATCTGGAAGCTGCTGGCGGCTTTCCTTGTGGTCTGCGTGCTGGCCTGGTCCGGCTCCGCCGTAAAAATCAACAATCCCACCGGTAAGGGCCTGGAGGTTGCAGGCAACATTCTTTCCGGTATTTTCCACCCCTCCGCGAAGCTGCTGTTTACCCTCGGGACGGACGGCGTACCCTATCTGCTGCTGGAGACCTTCTGTATTGCGTTCCTGGGAACCATTGTGGGTGCGGTCATTTCCCTGCCCCTGTCCTTCCTCTCCGCCAGCAATCTGGTGCCCAAATGGCTCGCCATGATCGGGCGGCTGCTGATCGCCGCCATCCGTACCATCCCCGCCTTCGTCTATGGCCTGATGTTCATTCGCGTCACCGGCCCCGGACCCTTCGCGGGCCTGCTGACCATGTCGCTGTGCTCCATCGGCATGGTATCCAAGATGTTCATTGAGAGCATCGAGGACCTGGACAAGCGGATCCTGGAATCCCTGGACGCCGCGGGCTGCACTACCTTCCAGAAGATCCGCTACGGCATTCTGCCCCAGCTGACCGCGGATTTCACTTCCACGATCATCTACCGCTTCGACATGAACCTGCGCGACGCCACGGTTCTGGGCCTTGTAGGCGCGGGCGGCATCGGCGCGCCGCTGATCTTTGCCATGAGTTCCTACCGCTGGAACGAAGTGGGCGCTATTCTGCTGGGACTCATCATCCTTGTGCTTATCATCGAATGGATCTCCGCGAAGATCCGCACCAAGCTGGCACGGGGGTAAGCCATGGACGCGGGAAAACTGACCATCTATTTTACCTCCGACCTGCACGGCTACATCTATCCCACGGATTACCGCGGCAGCGCGGAAAAGGACATCGGCCTTTTCAAGTGCGCCAGCCAGTTCCGGAAGGACGGAAACACCCTCGTTGTGGATGGAGGGGATCTATTGCAGGGTTCCCCCCTGGGCGCTTACTGCCACGATACCATCGGCAGCGCTGCCCGGTTCGCGGAAATGATGAACTGCTGCGGCTATGACTACGTCACCCTGGGCAACCATGACTTTAACTTCGGCATGCCCTATCTGGAGAGCTATCTCAACGCCCTGCATGGGCATTGTGTCTGCGAAAACGTCCGCGGAGAGGACGGAAGCAGCCGCTTCCCCGCCCGGGTGCATGTGCTGGAGAACGGCCTTCGCGTAGGAATCGTGGGGATCGTGACGGACTATGTAAACGTCTGGGAGCGGCCGGAACACCTGGCCGGGATCTCCATTACGGATCCTGTGGATGCGGCCCGGAATGCGCTGAAGTCCCTGCGGGACCAGGCGGACCTGACCGTATGCGTGTACCATGGCGGTTTTGAGCGGGACCTTGCCAGCGGACGGGTGCTTTCAACGACCAGGGAGAACGCTGCCTACCGGCTCTGCCAGGAGCTGGACTTTGACATCCTGCTCACCGGCCACCAGCACATGTCCGTCCCCGGGCAGATGGTGCAGGGCACCTTCGTGGTGCAGCCCTCGGACAAGGGGCAGGAGTATCTGCGGATCACGGCGGAGTTTCAGAACGGGCAATGGCATTTTTCCAGCCGAACGGTTCCGGCGGGCGGCCCCTGCCGGGAGCCCTGGCTGGCGGAATTTGCCGGAATGGAGCAGGGCGCGCAGAACTGGCTGGACCAGGTGGCAGGGCATCTGTCCAGGCCCATAACGCCGGATACTCCCCTGAGAATGGCCGCAGAGGGAAGCCCCCTGGCAGACCTGTTCAATTCCGTTCAGCTGGAGGCCACCGGCGCCCAGATCTCCGTCACCAGTCTGGCCAACGATCCGGCAGGACTGCCCCAGACCGTGCGGCGGCGGGATATCCTCAACGCCTATCCCTACGCCAACACCCTGGTGGTAAAGCGCGTCACAGGCGCGGTACTGCGGCAGGCCATGGAGCGCAGCGCGGAATACTTTGCCCGGAACGCCGACGGCAGCCTTTGCGTCTCCGACGCGTTTCTGAAGCCCAAAATCGAGCACTACAACTACGACTACTACGCGGGGGTACGCTATGCCTTTGACTGCTCCCGCCCTGTGGGCAGCCGGGTGGCGGAACTGCGCGTAAACGGGAAGGAAGTATCCGATACGGATGTTTTCACCGTCTGCCTGAGCAGCTACCGGGCCAGCGGTACCGGCGGATATGACTGCTACACGGGCTGCCCGGTTCTGAAAGAGATCGGAACGGAAATGTCCGATCTTCTGCTGGACTTCTTCCGGGAACACGGCGACACCCTGCCGCTGACACACGGCGATTACCGCGTATATTAACCCCTGACTGTCCCGGAGGACCCCAGGTCTTTCGGGACAAGTTCAGCGGCAGAAACCACGATGTTTCGTGATTTCTGCCGCTGTTTTTCGTACTCAGATTTCTTTCTATTTTAGAACGCGCACTTCTTGGCGATGTAATCCCGCAGCTCGCTGATGGGGATACGGACCTGCTCCATGGTGTCCCGGTCACGGACCGTCACGCAGTCGTCGGCAGGAGTATTCTCGTCGCCCACGGTCTGGAAGTCCACGGTGACACACAGAGGCGTGCCGATCTCATCCTCCCGGCGGTAGCGCTTGCCGATGGAGCCGGCGTCGTCAAAGTCCACCATAAAGTCCTTTTGCAGCATATGGTAGATTTCCTCGGCCTTGGGGCTCAGCTTCTTGCTCAGGGGCAGCACAGCCGCCTTGAAGGGGGCCAGCGCGGGGTGCAGATGCAGCACGGTGCGGATGTCGGGGTTGCCCTTCTTGTCCTGACCCACCACTTCCTCATCGTAGGCCTCGCACAGGAAGGCCAGGGCCACACGGTCACAGCCCAGAGATGGCTCAATGACGTAGGGGATGTAGTGCTCGCCTTTCTCCTGGTCGAAGTACTCCAGGCTCTTGCCGGAGGCCTCCTGATGGCGGCCCAGGTCATAGTTGGTCCGGTCGGCAATGCCCCACAGCTCGCCCCAGCCGGAGCCGAAGGGGAACTGGTACTCAATGTCGGTGGTTGCCCGGGAATAGAAGGCCAGCTCGGCAGGCTCATGGTCCCGCAGCCGCAGGGATTCCTCCTTGATGCCCAGGGAAATCAGCCAGTTCTTGCAGAAGTCCTTCCAGTAGGCGAACCATTCCAGGTCCGTGCCGGGCTGGCAGAAGAACTCGCACTCCATCTGCTCAAATTCCCGGGTGCGGAAGGTGAAGTTGCCCGGGGTGATCTCATTCCGGAAAGCCTTGCCCACCTGGCACACGCCGAAGGGCAGCTTCTTCCGGGTGGTGCGCTGGATGTTGGCGAAGTTCACGAAAATGCCCTGGGCGGTCTCGGGACGCAGGTAGACGGTGGAGGAGGAGTCCTCGGTGACGCCGATCTGGGTCTTGAACATCAGGTTGAACTTGCGGATGGGGGTGAAGTTGTGCTTGCCGCAGTTGGGGCAGACCACTTCCTCGTGCTCGGCCACGAACTTGTCCATTTCCTCAAAGCTCATGGCGTCTACGTTGACGCTCTTCCCCGCCTCGCAGGCCTCGATCAGCTTGTCCGCCCGCTGCCGGGAGCCGCAGCCCTTGCAGTCTACCAGCGGATCGGAGAAGTTGCCCACATGGCCGGTGGTGACCCAGGTGGTGGGGTTCATGAGAATGGCGGCGTCCAGGCCAACATTGTAGTCGGACTCCTGCACGAACTTCTTCATCCAGGCTTTTTTCACGTTGTTCTTGAATTCCACGCCCAGAGGACCGTAGTCCCAGGCGTTGGCCAGACCGCCGTAGATCTCGGAGCCGGCATAGACATAGCCTCTGTTCTTGCAGAGGTTGACGATCATATCCAGAGTTTTCTCACTGTTTTTCATATTCTGTTCCCCCAGTCATTTTTTCGGAGTTTGCCCCCATTATACCCAAGCGGACCAGGGAAATCAAGGACGAAACCGGGAAATTTGAAAAATGGGAAAATTGCTTGAACGTGGGATGGAATAAGGGCAAGGTTTTGTGGGAATGCTGGGAAGAGAATTTGATAAATTGGGGTTTGTCATACCCCTTGGCTCTCCCTATGGGAGAGCTGTCACGGCGGAAACGCCGTGACAGAGAGGGCTGCGATGCTGAGGCCTTCATGCGGATTCCGCACGGGCACCCTCTCAGTCGTGCTGCGCACGCCAGCTCCCCCAGAGGGGGAGCCAAGGGGACATTCCGTCAAACCCCAGTTTACCACACCGAAAGGAGCCCTCCATGATCCTATCCTACATCCGCACCATTATCCTTTACCTTGTGCTGATCCTTGTCATTCGCATGATGGGGAAGCGGCAGATCGGGGAGATGGAGCCGGCGGAATTTGTGGTCACCATGCTGGTGGCCAACCTGGCGGCCATTCCCATGCAGGACGCCGGGATCCCCCTGCTCACCGGCCTGATCCCCATTCTGACGGTGCTGGGGGTGGAGCTGGTGCTGTCCTGGCTCATGCTGCAAAGCGGGGCGCTGCGGCGGCTGTTCTGCGGCAAGCCCATTTTTCTCATTGACAACGGGCGGCTTTTGCAGAACAATCTGCGCCTGACCCGGGTAACGCTGGACGAACTTATGGGCAAGCTTCGGGAGAAGGACATTCTGGACATGACCCAGGTACAGTACGCCATTCTGGAGACGGACGGGAATCTCTCCGTATTCCCCTACCCCCAGTTTGCCCCGGCCAGCGCCAAGGACGCGGGGGTAAGGGTGAAGGAGAATTTCTTTCCCATTGTGGTAGCGGAGGACGGCCGGGTTTTTTCGGAGAACCTGCAAAAGGCCGGGAAGGATATGCCCTGGCTGGAGCAGGCGCTGGCCGCCCATGAGGCGGCGCTGGCGGATACCCTGCTGCTAACCGTAGACGGCAGCGGAAAAGTGATTTTCGTGCGAAAGGAGCGCCTATGACAAGAGGGATCATCGGCATTCTGATTCTGGTGCTGCTGCTGGCAGCGGGGCTGTTCGTCCAGTGGACCATGGCCTCCCTGCAATCCCCCATTACCGGGGAACTGATTCAGGCGGCTCAGGCGGCGGCCCGGGAGGACTGGGCGACCGCGAAACTCCACCAGGAGACCGCCCAGCGGGGCTGGGGGCGGGCCTGGCGTCTGACAGCGGCCTTTGCGGATCACCAGCCCATGGAGGACGTGGACAGTCTTTTTGCCCGGCTGCCCATTTACGCCGCCGAGGAAGAGACCGCAGAATTTGCGGCCGGCTGCCGGGAGCTGGCCCGGCGGGTAAGGGCCATGTATGAAGCCCACAGCCTGACCTGGTGGAACCTATTGTAGCAAAGCCTCGATGGCCTGAGCCAGAATGTCAATGGAGGCCAGAGCCTCCCGGTGGGTATTCCCCGCGCCGCCGACTTCGATAAGCAGAGCCCCGGTGCTCAGGTCCTGGTTGAAGCGCTGGGCCCGGATATTGACAGGCCGGGTAATGCCCGGGGAGGCCCGTTCCAGAAGCGTTTGCAGCCGCAGAGCCAGGGCAAAATTCTTCTCCCAGTTGGGATGGGTGCGGTTGCCACGGTTCGTGCCCACCACCAGCATGAGCTTAGCGGCGGACCCGCTTTGGGTCTGGGCCAGAGGCCGCAGCTGCTGGGTTCCCGCGGAGGCGTCCCGGTGCAGGTCCAGCACCAGGCAGAGAGAGGGGTATTCTTCCAGCCAGGCTTCCACGCTTTTCCGGGAGCTGACATAGGAATCGTTATAGGATGGGTAGTCGTGGAGGCTTTCGTCCCGGAGAACGGCAATGCCCCGGTCCTCCAGAGCCTTTTCCAGAGCCGCCCCCAGGCTGAGCATATTAAAACCGCTGTCCAGCGTTCGGTAGGCAGCGGTTTCTATGTAGTTTTCGCCTGCTTTCTGATAGCTTTCCGTGGTATGGGTGCTGTAGATCAGAACCTTCGGCCCGGGAAGATCGGGAAATTCCGGGTCCTCCAGAATGGCTGTCTCCGGGTCCACGGCGACGCCCGCGGTGTTGTAGAGCCGGATATCGGCCCCATCCTGGGCGGTGAAAACCGGTGGGGCAAGCGCCGGTTCCGTCTCCTGGGTTGGTTCGGCGGCAATGGCGGGCAGGACCAGGGCCTCAGGGGCCTTCGCGTCTGCCGGGGCCGGGGACTCCGGGGCATAGACCGGAACGACCGTTTCCGTCTGCGCCGCCCGCCGCCCGGTTTCCAGGTACAGCAGGAATTCCCCGGTGGAGGGCGCGGCCAGCAGCTCCATAAGCGCCCCATGGAAGCGCAGGAGAAGGCACAGCGCGACGCACATCACACCGAATTTCCAGGCAGCGCCGTTTTTTCGCAAGGCAAAGACCCCCCAAAAATAATTGACAATTGACAATGCGAATCAAGTGTTGAACAGGCGATATTTTAGAGGAAAGTGAAGGAAAGCGCGGCCTTGGCTCCCCTGAAAGGGGAGCTGGCTCGGCGCAGCCGAGACTGAGAGGTTGGCTTTTCGATACGAAAAGCCTCTGCCGTAGGCAGAACACACTCTTTCAGCGAGGTTTGGCCGTTGGCCAAGCCGAAACCCCTCAGTCAGCTTCGCTGACAGCTCCCCTTTCAGGGGAGCCAAGGCTGCTTTCTCTACACTTTTCTCCAAGAATATAAGTTGTTCAACTATTGATTCGCATTGATAGTTAAGGCATTTCCTTCAGAAATGCGGAATTTCAAACCGTCCCGCAGGGACACCATAATTGTCAATTGTTCATTGTCAATTGTCAATTCGTATTCCCACAGGTTTTGATTTACTCCTCTGCCGGCTTCCTCCACTTTGGCCTCGACCGCAGCTCCATCCGCAAATTCTGGAAAAAATCCCGCAGCAGCGCGGCGGATTCCTCCTCCAGGACCCCGCTGACCACCTGAGGATGGTGGTTGAAGTTCATATCAAACAGGCTGCATACGGATCTGCACGCACCGAATTTCCGGTCGTCGGCTCCATAGACCACCCTGGGGATCCGGGCGCTTAAAATCGCCCCGGCGCACATGGCGCAGGGCTCCAGCGTCACATACAGCGTACACTCCCACAGCCGCCAGCCCCCCAGGGCACGGCAAGCCTCGCCAATGGCCAGAATTTCCGCGTGGGCCAGAGCGGATCTATCCGTTTCCCGGCGGTTGAAGCCCCGGCCCACGATTTCGTCCCCACGGGTGATGACGCAGCCCACGGGCACCTCTCCCAGTTCCGCCGCCTGCCGGGCCAGCGCCAGGGCCTGCTCCATAAAGTACAAATCGTCCATAAAGCGTCCTCTCTTTTTTGCTGGCCTCATCATACCACACACCCGGCAAAAAAGAAAGCGGAAGAAGGTGGACTTTACAGCGGGGCAAAAAAATGGTATGCTATAGAAAATTAACAATTGACAATTGAGGTGTTTCCTGCGGAAACAATTCAAAAAATTTTAATTTGCCCCGGAGGGACGCCACAATAATTGACAATTGTCCATTGTCAATTGTCAATTATTTCAAGGGGGGTGCCCTATGAAAACCCGCAGGCTGGTGCTTCTGGCACTGCTGACGGCCATTGCGCTGACCATTTTCATGCTGGAAGCCCAGATCCCGGCGCCGGTGCCCGTTCCGGGGGTAAAATTGGGGCTTTCCAATATCGTAACGGTGTTCACGGTATTCCTCCTGGGGCCGAAGGAGGGCGTGCTGGTGCTGGCGGCCCGGATCTTTCTGGGGGCCGTATTTGCCGGGAATTTCAGCACCATTCTCTACTCCGCGGCAGGAGGAACTCTGGCGATCCTTGCGGCCATCGGCCTGAAGCGGGTCCTGAAGGAAAATCAGCTCTGGGTGGCAGGCTGCGCCGGGGCTGTGGCCCATTCCATAGGCCAGATGATCGTGGCCGTCTGGGTCAGCGGAACGCCGGGACTGCTGGCCTATCTGCCCATTCTCATTGCCGTCAGCCTTGTCACGGGCCTTTTCACCGGGCTGTGCGCCCAGTTTTTATTGAATCGAGGAAAAAACTTTTGGAAAACTATTTTCAGATGAACATGGAGAAGCGGCAGATCGACGCCATCTCCAATCTGGGTCTGGCCCACATCGGGGACGGAGTCTTTGAGCTGCTGTGCCGCGGCTATTTGTGCGAGCAGGGCTACAAGACCGTGCTGGACCTGCACAAAAAGACCGTGGCCATGGTCAACGCCCCTGCCCAGGCGGAATTTGCGGACAAGCTGCTGCCCCTGCTGAACGAGGAGGAGCTGACCTACTACCGCCGGGGCAAGAACGCCCACGTCCACGCCGTGCCCAAGGGGGCGACCCCCGCCCAGTACGCCAAGGCCACGGGGCTGGAGGCCCTGTTCGGGGCACTGTACTTAGCCGGAGAAACCGGACGCATCAACGCACTGTTCCGGTCCGTTATGGAGGAAGAGACCCATGGCATTTGACGCGGCGTACCTTTCCTGCGTGGCGGCGGAGATCCGCGCCCGCTGCGAAGGGGCAAAAATCGAGAAAATCTACCAGCCCAGCCGGGATACCCTGATCTTCCAGCTGCGCTGCCAGGTGGGCCGGGAAAAGCTGCTGATCGCCGCCAATCCCACCGCCCCCCGGCTGCACCTGACCTCCGCTTCCCCGGAGAATCCGCCGGAGCCGCCTATGTTCTGCATGTTCCTGCGCAAGCACCTGCTTGGGGCCAGGCTTTCGGAGATCACCCAGATTCCTATGGAGCGCTGCGTCCATTTTGTCTTTGACTGCACGGACGAAATGGGCTACCCGGTCCGGAAACGGCTGGTGGCGGAGCTTATGGGCCGGACCTGCAACGTGTATCTGCTGGGGCCGGACGGGAGAATCCTGGACTGCCTGCGCCGCATCGGCCTGGACGAGAGCAGCCGCCCCGCCTTGCCGGGGCTGAGCTATCAGGCCCCCAGCCCCATTGAAAAGCAGGACCCCGCCGTCCTTACGCAGGAGGATTATGTTAACTTGCTCCGCGCCGAAGGGGCGGACGTTCTGGCCCAGCGGCTCATGGACACCCTGGGAGGGCTGTCCCCTCTTGTAACCCGGGAGGCGGCCCTCTATGCTGCCGGGGATGTGGACGCCCGGGTCAGCGCCCTGGATGCCGGGGCGGTGGGCGAAAAGCTGTACCTCTTCTTCTCCGAGCATCTGCGCCATCCGAAGCCCTGGTATTACGCCGCCCCGGACAAAACACTGAAGCAATTCGCTTTCTGCCCCATCCGGGAATACGGGGAATGCCAGGCGGCGGAATCCTTCAGCGCCCTGCTGGACCGGTTTTACACCCTCCGGGACCGGAAGGACGCCATGCGCCAGAAAAGCCAGGCCCTGCGCAAAAGCGTTTCCAATCAGGTCCAGCGGCTGCGCCGGAAAATGGCCTTGCAGGAGAAGGAGCTGACGGCCACCTACGACCGGGAGCGCCTGCGGCAGCTGGGCGACATCCTGACGGCCAACCTGCACCGCATTCAAAAGGGGCAGACGAAGATTACCTGTCAGGATTTTTACGATGAAAACATGGCCGATGTGGAAATTCCCCTCAGCCCCATACTCTCCCCCCAGCAAAACGCGGCCAAATTCTACAAGGACTACACCCGCATGAAAAATGCTCAGAAGGAGCTGACCCATCAGCTGGAGCTGGGCAAAGAGGAATGCAGCTACTTAGAAAGCGTCCTGGAGGAACTGAACCGCGCCCAGAGCGAGGCGGAGCTGGAGGAGATCCGGCAGGAGCTGTATGCCGGGGGCTATGTCCGCATGGACGGGGCGAAAAAGAAGATGAAGCAAAGTAAGCTTGCCCCCATGCGCTTTGAGAGTACCGACGGCTTCCCCATCTACGTAGGCCGGAACAACCGGCAGAACGACGAGCTTACCTTTAAGCTGGCCCGGAAAGACGACGTCTGGTGCCACGCCTCCAAGGTCCACGGCAGCCACGTGGTCATTTCCTGCGGCGGGAAGAAGCCCCCGGACGACACCGTGACCCAGGCCGCCCAGTTGGCCGCCTACTACGCCGAAACCGGCGGCGGCCAGAACATCCCCGTGGATGTGACGGCGGTGAAGCAGGTCAAGAAAACCCCCGGCGGCAAGCCCGGCATGGTCATCTACCACACCTACCGCACCGCCATCGTCAACCCCTACCCGGATGTAAGGGTCGATCCGCTGAACGCGGAATCGAAATAGGCATCAAAACGGGTAATGTCCATTGTTGGCTTGCGAAAGTTTGTAATCCGTCATAAAAACGCGCATCCGCTTCGGATATCCAAGCGGATGCGCGTTTCTGTCAGTGAGCACCGTCAATATGTCGGGCGCTCCGCCGTGAAGAGCAGCGGAAGCCGCGTCATTAAATGGACGGTGCGAAGACGCCGGCAGAGACGATTCTGATGGAGGAATTGAAAAGATAACACTGTTCCGGACAAACCACTACGAATTGTCTCTTGCATTGTTTTGCTCCAGCGGCTATTGTTTCTCTATCAAATCTGCATTCTGATGGAGGCGTCGCTGTACATGGCAAATAAAAGCGCAAAGGCTGACCCAATGGTTCGGCTTGCGGAATTTATCGTTGACAAACGGAATCTGTTCTTTTTGATCCTGGTGCTGGGCGTCCTGTTCTCCGCGTTTTCCACCCGATGGATCCAGGTGGAGAACAGTCTGACGGAGTACCTTCCGTCGGATTCCGAGACCCGGAGAGGACTGGATGTGATGGACGACCAGTTTATCACTTACGGAACCGCTCGGATCATGGTGGAAAACATCTCCGCCGCGGAGGCCCAGCGCCTCTGCGGGGAGCTGGAGGAGATGAAGGGCGTCCAGTCGGTGGATTATGACGGGGACGAAGACTACAAAAACGTTTCCGCCCTCTACACCGTAACCTTTGACGCCGATGAAAACGATCCGGTCTGCCTGGAGACACTGGAACAGGTGAAAGCGTTCCTGGACGGGCGGGATTTTTATGTGGTCACTTCCCTGGGCAGCTCCCTGGCGGATATCATCGCCCAGGAGGTCAGCGTCATTATGGTGTATGTCGCCATCATTGTGGTAGTCGTGCTGCTGCTGACGTCCCAGACCTATGCGGAAGTGCCCGTACTGCTGCTGACATTTCTGTCGGCCATGATCCTGAACCAGGGCACCCAGTTTCTGCTGGGCAAAATCTCCTTTGTGTCCAACTCCGTGACCAGCGTTTTGCAGCTGGCGCTGTCCTTGGACTACGCCGTGATCCTCTGCAACCGCTACAAGGAGGAACGGGAGCGGATGCCCATCCGGGAAGCGGTGGTGACGGCGCTGAGCAAGGGCATTCCGGAGATCGGGGCCAGCAGCCTGACCACCATCGGCGGCCTGGTCGCCATGATGTTCATGCAGTTCAAGATCGGCCAGGATATGGCCATCAACCTTATTAAGGCGGTGGTTTTCGCGCTGCTGGCAGTGTTTCTGTTCATGCCGGGCTTCCTGATGCTGTTCGGGCCACTGATGGACAGGACAAAGCACAAGAACTTTGTCCCCAAGATCCCCTGGGTGGGCAGGCTGGCTTATAAGACCCGCTTCCTTATCCCGCCGGTATTTCTGGCGCTTATTGTGCTTGCCTACCATTTTTCCGGCCAGTGCCCCTATGTCTATGGGTATGAGACCATCAAAACGCCCAAGCTGAACGATATCCAGATCGCCGAGAACAAGGTGAAGGAGAACTTCGGCACCACCAACTACGTAGCTCTGGTGTACCCCAAGGGCGATTATGAAACGGAAAAGCAGCTGCTTGCGGAGCTGGAAACCTACGACCAGGTGGACTACACCATGGGCCTTTCCAATGTAGAGGCCATGGACGGCTGCATGCTGGCGGATAAGCTGACGCCCAGGCAGTTCGCGGAACTGGCGGACCTGGACTATGAGCTGGCCCAGGGCATCTACGCCGCCTACGGTGCGGAGCAAGAGGACTATGGCCGGGTCGTTGGGGGCCTCAGCACCTACAAGGTACCGCTGATCGACATGATGCTCTTCGTCTGCGACCAGGTGGACGCAGGCTTTGTATCATTGGACGATGAGCAATTGGAGGAGCTTCACGATGCCCAGGCGCAGATGCGTTCTGCCAAAAAGCAGCTCCAGGGAGATACCTTCAGCCGGGTGCTTATCTATCTGAACCTGCCGGAGGGCGGCGACGAGACCTACGCTTTCCTGGATACCCTCCGGGAGATCGGACGGAAATATTTCCCGGACGGGGACGTTTACGTGGTGGGCGATTCTACCGTGGAGCAGGACTTCAAGCTGTCCTTTGCCACGGACAATCTGGTGGTATCGGTGGTGTCCATTCTCATCGTTCTGCTGGTTCTGCTGTTCACCTTCCGGTCCGCGGGCATGCCGCTGCTGCTGATCCTGGTCATTCAAGGGGCCATCTGGATCAATTTCACCGTTCCGGCCCTGACCGGCACGCCCCTGTTCTTCATGAGCTATCTGGTGGTCAGCTCCATTCAGATGGGCGCGAACATTGACTACGCCATCGTCATTTCCAGCCGCTATGAAGAGCTGAAGGGCAAGATGCCCCACCGGGACGCTATCATCGAAACCATGAACTTCGCCTTCCCCACCATCCTGACCTCGGGCACCATTATGGTCTGCGCGGGAACGCTGATCGGGCAGATGACCTCTGAGGCGGCCATCGTGGGCATCGGCCAGAGCCTTGGCCGGGGCACCATTATTTCCATTGTGCTGGTCATGTTCGTGCTGCCTCAGATTTTGCTGGTGGGCGGCGGCATCGTAGACAAAACCTCCTTCTCGCTGCCCAAATCCACCCTGCCCACCGTAACGGGCACAGGCAGGACCCGGGTAGAGGGCATGGTGCAGGGCGAGATCCACGGCTATATCAGCGGCGTGATTCAGGCGGATATCAACGGCGCGGTAGACCTGAAGGTGCTGTCCGGCAGCGCGGAAAAGGGGGATGAAGATGAAGCGTAATATATTGGCCGCCGTTCTGGCGCTGGCCATTCTCTGTACGATGATCCTGCCGGTTTTCGGCGAGGAAACGGAAACCATTCAAAAGCGGGAGACAATTGTTATCAAAACCGCCCAGGACTTTCTGAAATTCGCGGATAACTGCGCTCTGGACAGCTGGTCTTCCGATAAAGCCGTGGTTTTGTGGTCGGATATTTCCTTGGAGGGTCTGGATTTTACGGGCATCCCCACCTTCAATGGCTGCTTTGACGGAAACGGTCACACCATCAGCGGCCTGGATATCGGGGACAGCATTGCCCCGGCGGGACTGTTCCGCACGCTGAGAGCGGATGCCGTGGTGAAGGATCTGAAGGTCGCCGGAACGGTGGCCCCCGGGGGTGACGCCGTCTCCGCAGGCGGCATTGCCGGGGAAAATTACGGGACGCTGGAAAACTGCGCCTTTGCGGGCACGGTCTCCGGCAAGGAAAATACCGGCGGCATCGCGGGCAGCAATTACGGCACTCTGCGCGGCTGCAAGGCGGAAGGGACCCTGACCGGCACCGCCCGCACCGGCGGAATCGCCGGGTATAACGAGGGCACCATTGACGGCTGCGGCAGCGCAATGGCGATCAACACGGAAAGCGTGGATCCGGCCATTGACCCCACCGCTATCGATCTGGACTTCAATATGGATCTGTCCAGACTCTCCACAGTGAACACAATGGAGGCCGCGGCGGACACCGGCGGCATTGCGGGCTATTCCTCCGGGGTGATCCGGGACTGCGTCAACGCGGGGCCTATCGGCTATCCCCATATCGGCTATAACCTGGGCGGCATCGCCGGCCGCAGCTGCGGCTATATTTCCGGCTGCGCCAACAAGGGGACAGTTTTGGGCCGTAAGGACGTGGGCGGCATTGTAGGCCAGAATGAACCGAATATCGCGGCCATTCTCTCCCCGGACTATCTGGAAACCCTGAGCAAGCAATTCGAGAATCTGGGCGGCCAGGTCAGCACGGCGGGCAGCCACGCCGCCGGGGCGGGAGAAGATGTGAAATCCTGTCTGGAGACCATCGCCGCTTACCAGAGCACCGCCCGTGGGACGCTGGACAGTATGATCTCCGGCGTGGGAGACGACTTTGAAAACCGGGAACCCGGCGCTTCCTTTGACCCGGACGCCATCTGTAAGCTTGGCAGCGCCATTCAGGGTATGGTCAGCACCACCCGGGAGCTGAAGCAGATCGTGGGCGACGGGGTGGAAAACCTGTCCGCGGACGTGGACGCCATCAGCAGCCAGATCGGCAGCATTTCCCGGACCTTTTCCCTGGCCACGGAGGACGCCCGGGAGGAGACCGTTACGGATCTTTCCGACGTGGATATTTCCGGGGTCACGGCAGGCCGGGTGGAAGACAGCCGCAATTCCGCCGCCGTCCAGGCGGACCTGAACACCGGCGGCATCGTGGGCTGCATGGGCGTGGAATACGGCGTGGACCCGGAGGACGATATGCCCGGCGGCAGCGCCACCCAGCGCAGAAGCTTTGAGCTGAAGGACATTGTTTCCAATTGCGTCAACGAGGGCGCTGTCACCGGCAAGCGCAGCTATGCAGGCGGCGTCTGCGGCCGGATGGAGCTGGGCCTGGTAACGGACTGCGAGAATTACGGAACGGTTTCCAGCGAGGCGGGGGACTATGTGGGCGGTATCGCCGGCATGACCGGCGGCGCCGTCCGGGGGTGCTTTGCCAAGTGCGGCCTTTCCGGCGGCAGCTATATCGGCGGCATTGTGGGCAGCGGCATTCAGGAGGACTACCAGGGCAATTCCAGCACGGTGGCCGACTGCCGCAGTATGGTTCGGATCGATGACTTTACGCAGTATATCGGCGGGATCTCCGGCGCGGACATCGGCAGCTTTACGGGAAATTACTTCGTCTCCGACAGCTTACAGGGCATCAACGGCGTAAGCTATTTTGCGCTGGCCGAGCCGGTATCCTATGAAAAGCTGCTGGAGCTGGACTGCGTCCCCCAGGCGGCGAAACGGTTCACCCTTACCTTTGCGGCGGAGGGCGAGGTGCTGAAAACCCTTTCCTTTGCCTATGGCGCGTCCTTCCCGGCGGATACCTACCCGGAGCTGCCCCAAAAGGAGGGGTACTATGCCCGTTGGTCGGTGGAATCTCTGGAAAACCTGCGATTCGACACCACCGTGACCGCCGAATACCTGCCCTATTCCACGGCGCTTCCTTCTGCGGACTGCCGGGAGGGTGGACGCCCCGTGTTCTTTGTGCAGGGACAGTTCCCGGAGGGAGCCGTCCTGACCGTCTCCGATGGCAGCATGGAATTCGCGCCGGAGCAGGGGCAGACGCTGCTGGAAACCTGGCATCTGTCCATTCCCGCGGACGGCGCGCCGGAAAGCGTCCGGTATCTCCCGGACAGAGATGGAGTGCGCCTCTGCCTATGGGACGGCGAGACCTGGCAGGAGCTTTCCACGGAAGAAATGGGCAGCTATCTCCGGTTCGACACAGACCGGACGGAGCTGGAGCTTGCCGTAGTCGCAGAGGCATCCCACACTGCCCTGTGGGTTTACGCCGCAGGCGGCCTCGCCGTCCTGGCGGTGGCTGCGGTACTTTTGGTTCTGCGCAAGCGGAAAAAGAGAAAATGAACATCAAACGGGGCGGCAACTTGCCGCCCCATAGGTATTTACTTGGCTGCTTCTTCCGCCTGCCGCTGCCAGCGGATGCGGGCGCCGCGGATATGGTCCTGGAACATCTGGTCCGTAAAGGCGATCAGCTCCTCCGGCGTCCGGTCGATCTCCCCCAGGAGCCAGCTTTCGATCACGCCCGCGTAGGAGACGATCTGCATGTGGGTCATAAGCGCGATCTCCTCCTCCGTCACACCGGCTTTCTTGGCTCCGACCTCGCAGCCGATCTGCTCCACCGTCCGGTGGGTGATGGCGTACAGCTCCGCTTCAAAAAACCGCTTCAGATGCTCCCGGCCCACGGATTTCAGGGCGCACAGGCAGACCGCCCGGTTCTCCTCGATGTACCGGAACAGCCGCAGCAGGCCCTCCTGCCACAGCAATGTCCCTTCATAGCCCTCCAGCAGCGTCATGGCCTCCTGCTGGAACATCCAGCGCATGAGATCGTACACGTCCTCAAAATGGTAGTAGAAGTTCTGCCGCCGGATGCCGCAGCGCTCCGTTATATCATGAATGGTGATCCGGTTCATAGGCTTCTGGGTCATCATTTCCTTCAGCGCCGCCGCCAGGGCGCGCTTTGTCTGGTCGCTTTTTTCAATGGACATAGAGCGTTCCTCCCGCATTTTTTTTACAGTGTACCATAGAGAAGAAAATTTGTCAGCAGGTCAAAAGAGGCCGGCTGTCAGAAAATAGGACAACGGAGGCCGTTTGTCCTTTGCCTTTTTTCCAATAAAAGGATAGAATGACTGCCGTAAAGCAACGTGAAATGAGGTATCACCGTGAAGTATTCCAATAAAATCGATTTTCAGGCCCATTATCTGCCCAAAGCTTATTATGATTTTCTGGAGTCCGAGGGACTTTACTGCCCGGACGGCTTTCCAACGCCCCAATGGGACGAAAGCTGGCAGCAGGAAGCCATGGGAGAACTGGGCATTTCCTACGCCCTGCTGTCCCTGTCCTCGCCCAGTGTCTATACGGGCAACAAATTCCGCAGCCGGGAGCTGGCCCGGAAGATCAATGAGGAGGGCGCGGAGATCGCGGCCCGGGCCCCCGGCAATCTGGGCTTCCTGGCGACCCTGCCCCTGCCCCATGTGGACAGCAGCATTTTCGAGGCCCGCTACTGCCTGGATACCCTCCATGCCGACGGCGTGGGGCTGATGACCAACTACGGCGGCGTGTATTTAGGGGACCGGCGGCTGGACGAGCTCATGGCAGAGCTGAACGACCGGGGCGCGCTGGCAGTCATGCATCCCACCCAGCCCGCCGTCATGGTGCCGAACGTCAACGAGGAGATCCCGGTGCCCGCCTTTGAGTATTTCGTGGAAACCACCCGGACCTTTCTGAATATGGTGCAGAATGACACCTTCACCCGCTACCCGGATATCAAATGGGTGATCCCCCACGCCGGAGCCTTTCTTTCCGTCCTGGCGGACCGGTTTGAGAGCTTTGCCCTGATGCTGCGCTTTGCCGACCCGGACCGGCGGGCAGACATTATGGAGGATATGGCTCATGTCTACTACGACGCGGCGGGCTTTTCGGAGCAGAAGCAGCTGGAAATGCTGCTGCGCAATGTGGACGAGACCCACCTGCTCTACGGCTCCGATACCCCCTATACGGATATCACCGCCTGCGTGGGTCAGACGGAGGCGCTGGAAAATACCAATAAGCTGACAGACAAACAGAAGCAGCTGCTCTTTACGGACAACGCAAAGTCGCTGCTGCCAAAGCTGAAATAAGCCTGCAAATAAAAAGTCAAGCCCCAAAGCGGACTTGACAGAAAGAAAAATTTGCAAGCAGTAGGTAGAAAAAAGTGCAGCACAAAAAGGCCGCCGC
>CAVLCF010000102.1:0-8075 GCA_963661735.1 bacterium
ATAGAATCCTCAAGTTGATGACATTGCCCTGAAAGAGAAGTTGACTCCGCTTTTTCTGCATTTTTCTCTGAATAATAGCCTGTTCAACTCTTGATTCGCATTGACAATGAACAATTGACAATTATGGTGTCCCTCCGGGACGAATTTCAAATCATTTCCGAAGGAAATACCACAATTGTCAACTGTCAATTGTCCATTGTCAATTAAAAATCCGGCGCGGAAAACCCGCGCCGGATTTTTTCAGTTCCCCATCAGGATCTGTGCCAATTTGCTGTCCTTATCCAGAATGACGGTTTTTTCGTCGCCGGTCAGGCTGGCTTTCAGGGCGTCCAGGGCACGGGTGAATTCATAGAATTCCTTCTGGTCCTGGGTCTGGTAGGCCTCTGCCAGCATGCGCATGTATTCGCCTTCGCCTTCGGCTTCCAGCTTGGCGGCTTCGGCCTGGGCGTTGGAGACGATGATGTTCACCTGCTTATCTACGTTGTTGCGGATAATGGAGGCTTCATAGTTTCCGTCGGCAGTGTACTTTTCGGCGATCTGGTTCCGTTCGGAGATCATCCGGTTGTACACGGCGTTCAGGTTGGATTCCGGCAGGTCAAATTGCTTGATTTTCACGTCCTCCACCCGGATGCCGTAGGCCTGGGCCAGGGCGTCCACGTCCGTGGCGATGGAGTTGTAAATCTCGTTCCGCTTTGCCCCGTCCTCCATGTTGACGATGTCCGACTGGGCCAGAGTGCCCATAACGGTTTTCAGCTCATTGTAGGTCAGGGCGTCCAGCCGCTGCTCGGCGTTGGAGGTGGTGCCCAGACGCTGATAGAACAGCTTGGGGTCCCCAATGGACCAGAGAATGTAGCAGTCCACGGTCATATTCTGCTTGTCGGAGGTCAGAACCTCAGAGGGCGGAATATCATAGAGCTGGGTGGCCTTGGTGAAATACTTCACGGAGTCCACGAAGGGCAGCTTGAAGTGCAGTCCGGCCTCGCCGGTGGTGTCGATGATCTTGGAGAATCGGACGGTACAGGCGTATTCATCCTCCCGCACGGTGAAGAAGCAGCCGGATACCAGAACCACGGCCAGAATCACAACGATGATCCATAGGATCGTGCTTTTTTTCATTGGGTAACTCCTTCCTCGCTGCCCACCAGGGTGTCCAGGGGCAGCAGCATCTGTACGTCGCCGCTGTTTCCCGTATTGATGTAGAGCTTGATGCCCGGCAGAATATCGGAAATGGCTTCGTAATACATTCTCATCCTTGTGACCTCTGGGTTCAGGGCGTATTCCTGGTACATGGCGTTGAACATGGCCACCTGCTCCGTAGCTTCGTTGATCCGCTTTTCCTTCAGGTATTGGGCGTTCTGGATCAGCTTATCGGCCTCGGCCTGGGCCTTGGGCAGCTGGGCGTTCTGGTAGGCTTTTGCGTCGTTGATGACGGTTTCGGCCTGCTGCTTGGCGGTTTCCACATTTTTGAAGGCCTCGATGACCTCCTGGGTAGGCGGCTCCGCGTCCTGGATCTTCACGTCCACCAGGGCCAGGCCGATGTCGTATTGGCCAAGAATTTCGGAGACCAGGTTTTTCACCTGCATCTGGATATTCTCCTTGCCGGTGGTCAGCACGGAATCCACGGTGGAGGAGCCCACCACGTTGCGCACCTGACTCTGGACCAGATTCCGGAGGACGCCCTCGGGGTCGTTGGAGGAATAGAGATACTGAACGGGGTCCGAGACCTTGTATTCCACAAAGAAATCCACGTTGACAATGTTGTAGTCGCCGGTGATCATGGCGCTGTCCCGGTCGTCTACCACATAGCCGCTTGTGCCCACCGGATCATAGCCCAGGGTGATTTTCTGATAGACGTTCACGTCTACCTTTTCCACCCGCTGGATCCCGAAGGGCAGCTTCAGATGGACCCCCGCGTCCGTAATGTCCGTGACCTTGCCGAAGGTCGTGACCACGGCCTGCTGTTTGTCGTCCACGGTGTAGTAGCAGGTGGATACCAGCACCAGCGCCGCCAGAATGACAATGATCAATGTGGTTACGCGCTTGATTTTCTTCCAGTCTGGCGTTTTTTTCTCCCTGGGGGGAGACCAGCGATAGGTTCCGTTTTCTTCCATTTTGATTACTCCTTTTTTAAGTTTTCCATGAGCTCCTCTGCCCGGTCCCGCAGGAATGCGGCGCACCAGGCATAGAGCATGATCTGCAAGGCTTTCTGAATGCGCGCGTTTGCGCCGGGGATGCGCTCCGGAAGGTCCCGGACGCTTTCTTCGATCCCGGCATCCATTGTCCCGCTGCGGCCATAGACCTGGGCTGCCTGGGACACAAGCAGAAAATACAGCTCCGCGTCGTCGATCAGGTCGTCCCCTTCCTGGTCCAGTTCGCCGTTGACGTATGCCAGCAGGTCACAGACCTTCTCAATGGGCATGCTTTTGCGCAGGAGGTTAATGGTCAGGATCCGGCAGAGCTGATTCAGAGTGTATTTTTTCCCTTGGGGGTTGGACAGGTATTTCCGCCGCACCCAGTTCTGGATCATATAGGGTTCCAGGCCGGAAATCGCGGAAATCTGACTGAGGGTAATGTCTCCCGCCAGAAAGAACGCGTTGAAAACCTGCCGGATTTTTCCCGCTTCCTCTGTGCTGCCCTGTATGACCGTACCCGGTATTGTCCACTGCATGGGAGATGCTCCTTTCTTTTAACTGTAGCTAGATTATAACACACAATCATATGATTGTCAATACTGATTGCATGATTAGATTCGTACAATTACAAATACGTTTTTTGTTCCCGGATTCTTATTTTCCCTCTTTACGAATACACAAAACTGTTGTAAAATAGTCTGAACTGGTATAGGAAAGGAGGAAACCGTAATGAATTGTCTCCGCTGCGGCGCGGATATTCCGGAGGGGGAGAGCTTTTGTGAGAAATGCCTGGATTATATGAAAGCCTATCCTGTGCCGAAGGATATTCATGTTATGATTCCAAAACCCGCCGCTGCTTTTCGCAGGCCCTCCGGCTGGAAGCAGACCCTTTCCGCGGATGAGAAGCTTGTGATCGCCAACGGACGGCTGAAAAAGGCCCGCATTGTTATCGCGGTGCTTTTGCTTCTTGTGGCCGGGCTGTGCGGCCTTACCGCGTGGCTGTTCATGCGGGAGCAGGGACCTGCTCTGGGCCAGAATTATTCTACGGTATCCCCTACTGCCCCGTCCGGTACGTTGCCAGCCGAATCACAATAGTTGTTTCACGTGAAACAATGGATTCGGCGGCCAGAAAAATGTTTCACGTGAAACATTCCGGCAGCGCGGAGAAAAAGAATGAGAGGAGCGAAAAATGGGAAAAATTATAGCAATTGTCAACCAGAAGGGCGGCGTGGGCAAAACCACCACAGCGGTAAACCTGACGGCAGCGCTGACGGACCTGGGAAAAAAGGTCCTGCTCTGTGATTTTGACCCCCAGGCCAACGCAACCTCAGGAATGGGTGTAGATAAGCGGAAAATCAAGTATTCCTCTTATGATGTCACCATCAACGGCGTCAATGTTGAAAGCGCCATTGTGGAGACAAAATTCGGAGATGTGCTTCCCTCCTCCGCGGACCTGGCCGGCGCGGGCGTAGAGCTGATCGGCTCCGACGACCGGGAACACCAGCTGAAAGCCTCCCTGGCGGCCGTAAAGGACAGGTACGATGTGATCTTCGTCGATTGTCCCCCCTCTTTGGAGCTGCTGACGCTGAACGCCCTCTGCGCGGCGGACGGCATTCTGGTGCCGGTACAGTGCGAGTATTATGCGCTGGAGGGTCTCAGCGATCTGATGGCAACGCTGCGGACGGTAAAGCGAAGACTGAATCCGAGGCTGGAGATCTTCTGCGTGGTGCTGACCATGTATGATGGGCGGACCAACTTTTCCGCCCAGGTGGCCCAGGAGGTCCGCAGACACTTTCCGGGCAAGGTACTGACCACTGTGGTGCCCAGAAATGTGCGTCTGGCGGAAGCGCCCAGCCACGGGCTTCCCGTCACGGTCTATGATAAATTCAGCCGCGGCTCCGCGGCCTACCAGGATATGGCGGAAGAAGTGGCAAAAAAACTGTAAAGAAAGGATGATTCCATGGCATCACAAAAGGGCCTCGGCAGAGGTCTGGGGGCGCTGCTGGGGGATTTTTCAGAGGAACCGGAAGAGAAAAGCGGCCTGAAAACGCTGCCCCTGCACAAGATCGAACCCAATCCCAACCAGCCACGCCGGGATTTTGACGATGAAGAGCTGGAAGCTCTGGCGGATTCCATCCGGCAGCACGGAATAATTCAGCCCCTGACGGTCCGGGAAATGCCCAACGGATATTATCAGATCATTGCGGGCGAACGCCGCTGGCGGGCCTCCCGTCTGGCGGGTCTGGACGAAGTTCCGGTGGTCGTAATGGACGCGGACGATCAGAAGGCCATGGAGCTGGCCCTGATCGAGAATTTGCAGCGGCAGGACCTGAACCCTGTGGAAGAGGCCCAGGGGTATGACGCTCTGATAAACCGCTACGGAATGACCCAGGAAGAGGCCGCCGAACGGGTAGGCAGATCCCGCCCGGCTGTGGCAAACGCCCTGCGGCTGCTGTCCCTCAGCGAGCCGGTTTTGGATAGGCTGAAAAACGGAGAGTTGACCGCCGGTCATGCCAGAGCGATTTTGCAGCTGAAATCCGAGAAAAAGCAGCTGGAAGCTGCCCAGAAAATCGCCGCCCTGGGCCTATCCGTCCGGCAGGCGGAGCTGCTGTGCAAGAACATGAACCAGGAGCCGCCAAAGAAAAAGGAAATCGTGCTGGAAGTGAACTATGTGGCCGAGTGCGAGCGGAACCTGAGCAAGCACCTGGGCCGGGGCGTAAAAATCGTCAACGGCAAACGCAAAGGCCGCTTTGAGCTGGAATTTTACGGCCAGGAGGACCTGCAGAATCTCCTGGACGCATTGATGAAGCTGCAAAAATAATGGCCTTCCCCTGGGGGAAGGTGGCCCGCCGCAAGGCGGGTCGGATGAGGGGCGGACTTCGCCCTGCCAGCACCGCCCCAGGGGAAGCCGAAGTACAAGAGAGGATAAATAATCATGATTGACATCAAACGAATCAAGGAAAACCCCGATGCCATTAAGGCAGGCATGAAGGCCAAGGAAGTGGACTGCGACGCCACTATTGACCGCATTCTGGAGCTGGACGTTCAGGTCCGGGCTCTGAAGACCCACACTGAGACCAAGACCGCCGAAAAGAATAAGCTGGCAAAGGAAAACGGCAAGCTCTTCGGACAGAAGAAGGGCGCGGAAAAGAAGGGCGAGGACACCGCCGCTCTGGAAGCTCAGATCAAAGCCAACATGGAAGCCTCCGTAAAGATCGACGAGGAGATCGCCGAGGATAAGCAGAAGCTGAAGGTTCTGGACGACGAGCTGACCACCTGCATGCTGTCCCTGCCCAACATGCCGGACCCGGACCTGCTGCCCGGCGGCAAGGAGAACAACCAGCCCCTGCGCTACATCGGTGAGAAGCACTCCTTTGACTTCGAGCCCAAGCACCATGTGGATCTGTGCCAGGACCTGGGACTGATCGACTATGAGCGGGGCGTAAAGCTGGCCGGCGCGGGCAACTGGATCTATACGGACCGGGGCGCCCGGCTGGAATGGGCGCTGCTGAACTACTTCATCGACTGCCACATTGCCGACGGCTATGAAATGATCCTGCCGCCCCACATGCTGGAGTACCAGTGCGGCCTGACCGCCGGCCAGTTCCCCAAGTTCGCCGACGAGGTCTATAAGATCGCCAACCCCACGGACGACCGGGTACACTATATGCTGCCCACCGCCGAGGCGGCCCTGGCTTCCATTTACCGGGACGAGATCCTTACCGAGGCGGACCTGCCCAAGAAATTCTTCGCCTATACGCCCTGCTTCCGCCGGGAGGCCGGTTCTCACCGTGCCGATGAGCGTGGCATGGTCCGGGGCCATCAGTTCAACAAGGTGGAAATGTTCCAGTACACCACCCCCGAGGGGTCTGACGAAGCCTTTGAGGAGCTGGTCCACAAGGCTGAAAAACTGGTGTCCGGCCTTGGCCTGCACTTCCGTACCGTGAAGCTGGCGGCGGGCGACTGCTCCGCGTCCATGGCAAGAACCTATGACATCGAGATCCTGATCCCCTCCATGAACGGCTACAAGGAGGTCTCCTCCGTGTCCAATGCCCGGGATTACCAGGCACGCCGGGGCAACATCCGCTTCCGCCGGGCTGACGGCAAGATTGAGTACGTCCACACCCTGAACGGCTCCGGTCTGGCCACCTCCCGGATCTTCCCCGCTATTGTGGAGCAGAACCAGCGGGCCGACGGCTCCGTGGTCATCCCCGAGGCCCTGCGCAAATACATGGGCGGCATGGAAGTCATTGAGAAGAAATAAGGAAGTGCCCCAAAACCTTCCCCTCCGGGGAAGGTTTTGAGTACGTCTAAGGAGGAAAGGAGAACCTCATGGATAAAATCAAGAAACCCAAATGGTGGGATGAATTCACGGCCTTTGCCATCAAGGGCAACGCCATGGCGCTGGCGGTTGGTACCATTATCGGCGCGGCCTTCTCCACCATTACCAAAAGCCTGACCGACGACATCATCATGCCCATCGTCTCCATCTTCATCGGCGGCGTGGATTTCTCCGAAATGAAGCTGGAGCTGCCCAGGCTGTTCGCCGAAAAGTATGACGATGCCGGAAACGTCATCAAGAATACCCTGAATTACGGCAACTTCATTTCCGCTGTCATCAACTTCCTGATCCTGGCCCTGGTGGTGTTTTTCCTGGTAAAGGGTCTGAACAAGCTCTCCGAGCTGGGCAAGAAGCAGGAAGCGGAAGCCAAGGCGGAGGAGCCGCCCAAGGAGCCGGAACCAACCAAGGAAGAGCTGCTGCTCACCGAGATCCGGGACCTGCTGAAGGAAAAATAAATTTCTATCCACAGGAAGTGCACTTCCTGTGGATTCTTTATAAGAATTGTTTGACAAATGCCGTCAAAAAGCCTATAATAAGTACAATGGGAGCGAGTGGGGCAAGGATCGGGCCGCAGCGCTTTCAATGTATGCAAAATGCCGGTTTTCCGGCATTTATGATTCCATAAATTGAAAAAAGGATGGATCAGGTTATGTACAAAATCGTGCGTAAGAAAGAGCTGAATGATTCCGTCACGCTGATGGAGATCGAAGCCCCCTTTGTTGCCAAAAAGGCAAAGGCCGGCCAGTTCATCATTTTCCGGATCGATGAGAAGAGCGAGCGCGTGCCTCTGACCATTGCCGGTTACGACCGGGAGAAGGGCACCGTCAGCATTATTTTCCAGAAGGTCGGCTTTTCCACCAAGGCCCTGGGCGCTCTGAATGAGGGCGATTATATCCGGGATTTCGTAGGCCCCCTGGGCAAGCCCACCGATGTAGAGGGCAAGAAGCGGGTCTGCGTGGTTGGCGGCGGCGTGGGCTGCGCAATCGCCCTGCCCGCAGCCGTAGCCTTTAAGGAGGCCGGCGCGGAGGTCGATGTTATCATCGGATTCCGGAACAAGGATATCGTCATTCTGGAGGATGAGTTCCGGGCCTGTGCTGATCATCTGTACCTGATGACCGACGACGGCTCCTATGGCGAAAAGGGCTTCGGCACAGTAAAGCTCCAGGCTCTGCTGGAGAGCGGCGTCAAGTATGACGAGGTCCTGGCCATCGGACCCGTGCCCATGATGAAGTTTGTCTGCAAGACCACCGCGCCCTTCGGCGTACATACCATGGTGTCTCTGAACCCCATTATGGTGGACGGCACCGGTATGTGCGGCGGCTGCCGCGTTACCGTGGGCGGCGAGACCAAGTTCGCCTGCGTGGATGGCCCCGAGTTTGACGGCCACAAGGTGGATTACGAAGAACTCATGAGCCGGAACGGTACTTACCGCGAGCGGGAAGCCGAAGTCGCCAGAGACCATGTCTGCCGTATGGAGACCATGGGCAAGGCACTGATCAAGTAAGCCTGCAAATAAAAAGTCAAGCCCCAAAGCGGACTTGACAGGAAGAAAAATTTGCAAGCAGTAGGTAGAAAAAAGTGCAGCACAAAAAGGCCGCCGC
>CAVLCF010000103.1:0-21915 GCA_963661735.1 bacterium
AATATAGCATGATGAGATTTGTTTGTTTCACACCTTACATTCTCGGCTATATTGCGTCGTTTTTCAACTACTTTTTCAATTTCAACTATTGATTCGCATTGACAATGAACAATTGTCAATTATGGTGTCCCTACGGGACAGATTGGGGATATTTTTGAGTTGTTTCCGAAGGAAACTCCTTCATTGTCAACTGTCAATTGTCCATTGTCAATTCGAGAGGCCCGAATTGCCACTCTGGCTATATACTACCACAAATCCCCCCATAAGTAAATTCTTTTGACATTATAATTTCTCCTGATACCCTCATTGTAAACGCTGATTTTACTTTCCTTTCCGGAAATGCTACACTTGAGTCACAAAGCAGATGCGATCCGGCCGGTTTCACTGCAATGCGCGTTACAAAGGAAATGATCCAAAGTAAAAAAATAGGAGGAAGAAAGATGTCTCCCAGTACCATTACCCTGCTCTTCCTGGCGTTTGCCATCGTGAGCTTCATTCTGGAAAAAATCCCCCTTGGTCTGACCGCTACCATTGTGGCCATCGGCCTGAACCTGACCGGTGTTCTGAGCAATTCCGATACCTTCGCGGGCTATGTCAACAGCAACGTTATCCTGTGCGTGGGCATGTTCGTCGTTGGCCAGGCCCTGTTTGAGACCGGCATGGCCAATAAGATCGGCAGCCTGGTAACAAAGTTCGCCAAGTCCGAGAGAATGCTGATCGTGGCCGTTATGACCATCGTCGGCATTATGTCCGGCTTCCTGTCCAACACCGGCACCGCCGCTGTGCTGATCCCCGTGGTCTGCGGCATTGCCGATGAGTCCGGCTATTCCCGTTCCCGGCTGCTGATGCCCCTGGTGTTCGCCGCGGCCCTGGGCGGCAACCTGTCCATCATCGGCGCTCCCGGCAATCTTATGGGCGTAAACGCTCTGCAGGAAATGGGCATTGCCACCAGCTTCTTCATGTATGCCCCCGTTGGCGTCCCTATGCTGGTTCTGGGTATTGTATTCTACGCTCTGATCGGCTACAAGCTGCTGCCTGACGGCACCCATGGCGGCGAGGCTCCTGAGGCCCCCAAGGATTACTCCAATGTGCCCGCCTGGAAGCAGATCGTCTCCCTGGTCGTTCTGATCGTCGTCATCCTGGCCATGATTTTTGAAGACAAGATCGGCATCAAGATCCAGGTCTCCGCCTGCATCGGCGCCATTGTTCTGGTGCTCACCGGCGTTATTTCCGAAAAGGATGCCCTGAAGTCCATTGACCTGAAGGTCGTCCTGCTCTTCGGCGGCTCTCTGGCTCTGGCCAAGGCTCTGGAAACCACCGGCGCCGGCAGCCTGATCGCTGACGTGATCGTGGGCGCGCTGGGCACCAACCCCAACCCCATGGTTCTGCTGGTCGTTATCTTTGTGGTCGGCTGCGCTCTGACCAACTTCATGTCCAATACCGCTACCACCGCGCTGATGGTGCCCATTGCAACCTCTCTGGCTGAGAGCCTGGGCGCTGACCCCCGGTCCATGATTATCGCCACCGTTATCGCCTGCTCCTGTGCCTACGCCACTCCCATTGGCATGCCCGCCAACACCATGGTCGTGGGTCTGGGCGGCTACAAATTCAAGGATTACGTCAAGGCCGGTCTGCCTCTGATCGCGGTCGTCTTCGTGGTCTGCATGGTCCTGCTGCCTATCCTGTTCCCGTTCTACGGTTAATTACTGAAAACATCTGTCATTGCGCATCGGTCCTCGGACCGGTGCGGCGATCCCCCGGTATGACGGGATGCCTGAAGATCCGGGGGATTCCCACGCCGGCGCACGCCGGCTCGGAATGACATAAAATATTCTAATGGAGGAATTTCCAATGGCAAATGAAGAAAGCGTAAAGCTGCTTACCGACATTGTGGCCAGCTTTGTGTGCCACATCAGCAAAAAGCTGCCTGACGACGTGGTCGCCAAGCTGGAGGAGCTGGGCCGTCAGGAGACCGCCCCTCTGCCCAAGGTCCTGTACGAGACCATGACCAAGAATCAGAAGCTGGCGGTGGAGCTGGACCGTCCCAGCTGCCAGGACACCGGCGTTCTGCAATACTGGGTCAAGTGCGGCACCGCCTTCCCCCTCATCAATGAGCTGGAAGCCCTGCTGAAGGAGGCCACCGTTCAGGCGACCTTCACCGCCCCCCTGCGCCACAATTCCGTAGAGACCTTCGACGAGTACAACACCAAGCGCAACGTGGGCAAGGGCACCCCCACCGTGTGGTGGGACATCGTCCCCAACTCCGATCAGTGCGAGATCTATGCTTACATGGCCGGCGGCGGCTGCACTCTGCCCGGCAAGGCCATGGTCCTGATGCCCGGCGCGGGCTACGAGGGCGTTACCGACTTCGTGCTGGATCAGATGACCACCTACGGCCTGAATGCCTGTCCTCCGCTGCTGGTCGGCGTAGGCGTGGCTACCTCCATTGAGACTGCCGCCCTGCTTTCCAAGAAAGCGCTGATGCGGCCCATCGGCTCCCACAATGAGAACGCCAACGCCGCCAAAATGGAGAAGCTCCTGGAGGACGGCATCAACGCCATCGGCCTGGGACCCCAGGGCATGGGCGGTAAGTTCTCTGTGCTGGGCGTGAACATTGAGAATTCCGCCCGCCATCCTTCCACCATCGGCGTGGCCGTCAATGTGGGCTGCTGGTCTCACCGCCGGGGCCACATCGTTGTGGACAAGGATCTGAACGTCACTTGCGATACCCATTCCACCTGGAAGTTCAACGGTTAAGGGAGGTTATTAGCTATGGTTGAAATCAGAGGAGATAAAAAGGTCCTGGTGACTCCCGTCACCGCCGAGGATCTGGCTGATATTAAGATTGGCGATATCGTCTGGCTGGACGGCGATCTGATGACCTGCCGGGACGTGGCCCACCGCCGTCTGATCGAGTACGGCCGGGAGCTGCCTTACGACATCCGCAACAAGGCCATTTTCCACGCTGGCCCCATCGTCCGCAAGATCGAGGGCACCGAGGACGACTACGAGATGGTCTCCGTCGGCCCCACTACCTCCATGCGTATGGAGAAGTTTGAGTACGAGTTCATCAAGCACACCGGCGTCCGCGTTATCGTGGGCAAGGGCGGCATGGGCCCCAACACCGAGCGGGGCTGCAAGGAGTTCGGCGCCATCCACTGCGTGTTCCCCGCTGGCTGCGCCGTGGTCGCCGCTACCGAGGTGCTGAAGATCCAGGAGCATCACTGGGATGAGCTGGGCATGCCCGAGACCCTGTGGTGCAACAAGGTGAAGGAGTTCGGCCCCCTGATCGTCTCCATTGACGCCAAGGGCGACAACCTGTTCGAGCAGCAAAAGGTCATCTACAACGAGCGCAAGGAGCAGGCAAAGCAGGCCATCTACCCCGAGGTCAAGTTCATCAAGTAATTTCCTTTTCATAACGCGCAAGCGCCGCATCCCACTTTCGGGGTGCGGCGCTTTGCCGTGCTCTTTTGGATATAAAGGTATGCGCTTTGCCGCGGCGGAGCCGGCTCATTCCTCCCGGGGATCCTGACGCTTTGTCCGATAGTCCTTGGGCGTGACGCCTGTTTTCTGCTTAAAGACCCTGGAGAAGTAGGAAGCTGACTGAAAGCCGGTTTTTTCGGCAATTTCCGCAATGGCGCTGTCAGACTCTGTAAGAAACTGCGCGGCGTTGTGGAGACGGATCGTGTTCAGCGCCTCAATGGGCGTGATACCGTATTCCTCCCGGAAGGAGCGAATGATATGGGCGGGATGAAAGTGGAATATTTCGGAAAGCAGTTCCAGATCAATGTTTTGCGGATAGTTCTGCCGAAGGTACTCCATGACGTTCTGCGCCAGTCTGGCCTTTCGCTGAAGCTTCTCGCGAAGCTGAAGCATGTCCAGCATTTGCAGCATAAGCTGTTGGGTTTCGATGGCGGAACAGGGCTGCTGGCTGGTTGGGGTAAAGCTATGCTTGTAGTTGTCGATGAGCAGGGAGGACAAGGCCCTGTGCAGACGTAAGAACTCCCGCTGCTGTTCCGGCGGCAGCCGCCGGTTTTCCGGAATGGAAATAATGCTTTTGGAGGGAATGTAAAGCGAGGGATTTTTCCTGGACAGACGGATCGTGTCCTCCGAAATGATGTATTCTCCGTCGTGTCCGAAGTGGAGCCAGTGGTACAGGGTTTCCTCCTTTACGGGTCTGTGGGAAAAGTGCCGGCCCTTTGGCGACAGGATCAGGTAATCCCCTGCGGACAGCGAATAGGGACGGTTGTTTTCTGTGATATAAAGCTCTCCGTACTCCACAAAAATCAAATCGAACACACCGATGGCCGAACGGCTCCGATGCATATCCCCGGGACGGTACAGCGCGGACCCGGCTGTGACAAAATATGGAAAAGACGGCACGGTCAAATTTATCATATTGTAAAACATCCTTATTTATATGGATAAAGTCAACAAACAAAGATAAATCAGGAATAAAAAGTGCCGGTATTGAATTGCATCAGAATGTAAAAAAGCAAGTATTTTACAAGCATGGATGCAAATAATTTACAATTTTTTGTTTTCCGGTGTTATTCCATTTCACGCCAGTTTCCTGTATGATAGGTCCAAAGAAAGGGCGGTGCCGCACAGATGAAGAAAAAACTATCCCGCAGCGAGAACTTTTACGGAAAGCTGTTTATCGCGCCGCAGATGATCGGCCTGGTGCTGTTTGTGGCCGTTCCGCTTTTTTTCGCACTCTATTTGTGCGTCTTTGATTGGAACCTGTTCAGCGCCCCCAAATGGGTGGGACTGGAAAATTTCCGCCTGGTGTTTTCCTTTGACGGGGACGTCTTTTTCAAATCCGTTCAGAATACCGGGGTGCTGATGCTGGGAATCGTGCCGCGGACAATGGCCTTTTCTCTTGGACTGGCAGTTCTGGCAAATCGGGAGCTGCGCCTCCTGGATTTCTACAAAAGCGCACTCTTCATGCCGATGATTACCTCCTCTGTCGCGATCGCAATGGTGTGGTACTGGCTGTTTGCCCCGGATCTGGGCCTTATCAATTACGCGCTGGAGTCTGTGGGACTGCATGGCATCGGATGGCTGACCGATCCCAAATGGTCAAAGCTGGCCGTTATTCTCATGACGGTGTGGCAGAAAACCGGTTATTATTTCATTATTTTTCTTGCCGGATTGAAGGGAATTTCCAGGACCTATTATGAGGCCGCGCAGCTGGATGGCGCATCCTCCTGGCAGCAATTTCTGCATATCACGCTTCCGCAGATATCTCCTGTAACATTCTTTGTCTTCGTCATGCTGGTTATTGACGTGTTTAATCTGTTCGGAGAGGCCTATGTCCTGACCAGGGGCGGCCCGGTTTATTCCACATATACGCTGATGATGTACATTTACAATGAAGGGATGCACTATTTCAACCTGGGCAAGGCGTCTGTTGCCAGCCTGGTCCTGATCCTCCTTGCCGGTTCCATCAGTTTCCTTCAATTCCGTTTGTCCAGAAAGTGGGTGAACTATGAAAACTAAGTCAAAAAGAGTCAAGCGGATACTTGCGTCGGCAATTCTGATGCTGGCTTCCCTGTTTATGCTGTTCCCGTTCTACTGGATGGTAAAAACGGCGCTGATGCCCAATAAAGCGACGCTGACGTTTCCGCCCAAGCTGGTGGAATGGCCCATTGTTTTCGATAACTTCGTGGAGGTCTTTTCTTCTACAGGATTATCGCGGGCGATCCTGAACAGCCTGTTCATTGCGGTGGTATCCACCGTTGGGGTGCTCTTTTTCTCCTCGCTGGCCGCCTATGCCTTTGCCAAGATCCGCATGCGGCATTCCGGCTTCTGTTTCGGCCTGCTTTTTGCCACAATGCTGATTCCATCGCAGATCCTGCTCATTCCCATGTACGTGCTGTTCGCGAAAATCGGCTGGGTGGACTCCTATCTCCCGCTGATCGTTCCGCAGGTCATGGTGAATGGCTACGGCGTATTCCTGATACGGCAGTTTATGACGGGAATTCCCGATTCCTATATAGAGGCGGCAAAGCTGGACGGCCTGGGCTATTTCGGAATATACTGGAAAATCATTCTGCCGCTTTCCAAACCGCCGCTGATTACGCTGGGCGTGTTTACGTTTATCGGGAACTGGAACAACTTTTTCGGCGCGCTGATTTACCTGGATTCGGAAGAAAAATACACGCTTCCGCTGCTGATGAATATCTTCCGTTCACAGTACACGGTGGAATGGGGGACGCTGATGGCCGGCGCGACGATCACGGTTCTGCCGCTCATCGTTATTTACCTGTTCGCGCAGAGGTCGTTTATTGAGGGAATCGCGATGACCGGTGTGAAGGGCTGAAAATGTAAGCAATTCCGGCTGCTCTCCTCCGCGTATCCTGTTTGAGAGCCGCTTCGGCAATCCGGAGTGTCGAGGGGTTCCGCGGAAACATCGGATGGAGGGGCCGGACGCGAAGTATACGAAAAAGATTTACAGGAGGATATTATGAAAAAAACGCTGTGTATTATTCTCGCGCTGGTGCTTGCCCTTGGCGTGTTCACCGGCTGCGGCAAAAATTCCGACAATCGCTCCGCGGGGGCGGATGGCAGTCAACCGACGGTGATTCGGATCGCTCTGATGAATTCCGAGACGGAAATGCCCGGCTGGGAAGCGATGATCGCCGCGGCCAATACCAAGCTGGCTGCGGATGGGGAAAACATCTCCATTGAAATCCAGAAAATCAACGCTACGGACTGGCCGGAGTACTACCAGAAGGTAGCCGCGGAAATGGCTGCCGGAAAAGCGCCGGATATTGGGCGCGTGGCGGAGTCCTTTATGCCGACGCTGATTGACAGAGGACAGATCGTTGACCTGACGGATTTCGTCCAGAATACGCTGGATCAGGACCAGTACTACATGCGGACCTTTGAAAACGCCGGTTATGTAGACGGACACTATTACGGACTGCCCTCCGGGCTTTACAACTATGTGCTCTATTACAACCGGGACCTGTTTGACGAAGCCGGAATTGCCTATCCCTCTTCCGATTGGGAGCATCCCACGTCCTTCGAGGAAATTGAGGAAATGGCCGCGGCTCTGACAAAGAAGATCGACGGCGGTACGCAGTTCGGCTTCTACTCCGCGCCGTATATGGCAGAGGTCGGAATGTACAGCAAGGCCCTGGGCGGCGACAGTGTGTTCGATGACGCGGGGAATCCGGTTATGAATGGGCCGGAAGCGCTCCAGGTCTATAACTGGTACGACCGGATGCTGCATAACGGCACCATGCCTACGCCTACCTCCACGGACATTATGGACGCTATGACCATGTTTACCAATAACCGCCTGGGTATGATCGTTGACGGAACCTGGTATCTGGGAATGTTTGGCGCCATGACGGATACGCTGAATATCGGCATCGCGGCAATTCCCGGAGCGAAGGACGCGGCGGCGTATACCAGCCAGTTTGTGGATTCTTTCGTGATGTTTACCGGGACCAAACATGAGGAGGCGGCGAAAAAGGCCCTTGCGGCCATTATCAGCAAGGAAGGCTTCGAGGCGCTTGCGGCCACCGGTGTCGGCGGTATTCCCGTTCACAAGGATGTCTCCGCTGCCGTGACGGATAACCTTCTTGGCGATAATTTCAGTGAAGAGGGAAAAGCGTGCGCGAAAAATTCCCTGGATTATACACTGAGGGTTCCTTATAATGCTTTTTATCAGCAGGCAGATGAAAAGGTCAACAATATGATGGGCGAATGGATGCTGGGGCAGATCACCGCAGATGAGTTTGCGGACAAGGTTCAGGATATCCTGCTGTCCTACAAAGCGGAGGCCGAAAAGTAATATTTCCGCGGAGGAGCGGGAAAACCTGCGCTTCCGCACCATTTAACGGAGAAGAAAATGCAGGATTTAAGCTTTGTTTTTAGAAATCAGCAAATTGACTTTGGCTTTGGACGCTGCGAGATCATGGTGTATTCCTTTACCAATGCCTACTCGCTGGACCCGGATAGAACAGAAATCATCGGACAGGGGGACTTGATCCAGGTCAACTGCGGCGGCCTTCTGACCAACGGGGGACAGACTGCGGCAGATGGTTCCGCCGCGGTTTATATCCGGCAGGAAAACGGACGCTGCCGGTTTGACGTCCGGGCCTGCATCGCGGATTCCAGCGAGGAGATCCGTTCTGTAAAAATTCATGTGTCCGGGCTGAAGGCTGGCGATATTATAAATTTGATCGACAGCAGACCTATGGGGATCACGGAGGAAGGCGTCATTCTGAATTATCCGGAGGGGTGGCGGACTCTGGGAACGCCGCTTGCAATTCTGGAGCAGCCTGCCGGCGACTATTTGTACTTCCGGTCCTTGGACAGCAAGGTCAGACGTAAGGTGTTCACTTTCCGCCGGGAACAGAGCGGGTTATCCGCGGAGTTGATTTTCGAGGAAGACGCGCCGTGCATGAGCAATTCTCTGACGGTCCCAACCTGGGAGATTGGTTACGCACCCAACGTAAAGTCTGTTTATGATGCGCACAGGCGGCACGTGGAAAGTGCTTACGGGCTGACAAAGTGGGAAGAACGTACGGATGTTCCGGATTGGGCAAGGAACATCTCGCTGATCGCGTCTATCCATGGGCAGCATTGGACGGGCCATATTTTTCAAGATTACGATACCATTCTGAATGACCTGAAACGCCTTTCCCAAAAAATCGATCCGTCGAGAATACTGGCCTATTTGCCGGGCTGGGAGGGACGATACTATTGGAAGTACGGAAATTATGGCCCGGACGAACGGATGGGCGGCGCGGCAGGGCTTCACCGGCTGGCCGATGGCGCGAGAAAGCTGGGCGTTCACCTGATGCCGATGTATGGAATTAATATTGCCGGCATCCACCATCCCGGTTTTATGGACTGGGGAGATGTTTCCGAGGCGCGTTCTCCGTCAGGCAATATCCGCCGCGGAAGCGTGGACTGGGATGGCTCGCGGCACTACGACCATGGTTCCGGCAGAACAATGAATCCGGGTGCTCCCAAATGGCAGAACAGGCTGGTGCGGCAGATTACCTGCCTGTCAAAGGAATATGGCTTCGACGCGGCTTTCCTGGATATTGCCGCGTTCTGGGAAAATGACCCAAACCACAGCGTCTATCAGGGAGTCTGCGATCTGACATCCAGGCTTCATGAAAATCTGGACGATTTTCTGATTGCCGGGGAAGGCTGGTATGACGCGTTGTCCGCGGTGATTCCGCTTCTGCAATCCGGTCACACCGATGGATTCCTCCACTGGCATGACGACGCGGACGCCCCTTTCTTTGATACTTATGCCAGACAGTTCCCGCACCTGTGCCTGGGGGACCCCTATCGTTTCAGTACGGGCGTGCATGAACAGGGGACCAACCCGCAGTGGAAAGCACCGCTGCGCAAGGGGATTATTCCAACGCTGACCATCGTGGACGGGACCCTGGATAACGCCGGGGACCGGGTCGATCAAATTCTGTCCGACGCCAATCAATACGCGGAAAAGTATCTGTAACCAACAATCGTGTAAGCGCCGCATAATTTTTCCTCTTTTCTTTCGGAATCTGTGGATACTGCCCATTGATATTTCGGCCAAAACGGTGTATGATATAGGCGTTGTGCAAGACTGTAAAACGGTTCTTGCAAACCCATAAATTCCGGAGGTAGCTATGAAACCCTATTCCGAATTGACCCGCCAGGAGCTGCTGGAGCTGAAGGACAGCCTGAAGGCGGAATACAACGACTATCAGAAGCGGAAGCTGACCCTGAACATGGCTCGCGGCAAGCCCAGCCAGGCCCAGCTGGACCTCTCCATGGGCATGATGGACGTTCTGAACAGCGACAGCGACCTGACCTGCGAGGACGGCACCGACTGCCGGAACTACGGCGTGCTGGACGGCATTGAGGAATGCAAGGAGCTTATGGCCGATATGATGGAGGTCCGGCCCGACCAGGTGATTATCTACGGCAATTCCAGTCTGAACGTTATGTACGACACCGTGGCCCGCTCCATGCTCAGCGGCGTCATGGGCTCCACCCCCTGGTGCAAGCTGGACAAGGTGAAGTTCCTCTGCCCCGTTCCCGGCTACGACCGGCACTTTGCCATTACCCAGTACTTCGGCATTGAGATGATAAACGTTCCCATGCTGCCCACCGGCCCGGACATGGATATGGTGGAGAAATTGGTTTCCTCCGACGCCTCCATCAAGGGCATCTGGTGCGTGCCCAAGTACTCGAATCCTCAGGGCATTTCCTACTCCGATGAGACTGTCCGCCGGTTTGCCCGCTTAAAGCCTGCCGCCGTGGACTTCCGCATCTACTGGGACAACGCCTATACCATTCACCATCTGTATGACCACGACCAGGACCACCTGATCGAGATCCTGGCCGAGTGCAAGCGCGCGGGAAACCCGGACCTGGCCTATAAATTTGCCTCCACTTCCAAGATCAGCTTCCCCGGCTCCGGCATCTCCGCTTTGGCTGCCTCTCAGAACAACCTGGTGGATATCCGGGCCCAGATGAAGGTCCAGACCATCGGCCACGACAAGGTAAACCAGCTGCGTCATGTCCGCTTCTTCGGCGACATTCACGGCATGGTGGAGCATATGCGCAAGCACGCCGATATCCTGCGGCCCAAGTTTGAGATCGTCCACAACACCCTGGAAAACGAGCTGGGCGGCCTGGGCATCGGTACCTGGACCAACCCCAAGGGCGGTTATTTCGTCTCCTTTGATTCTCTGGACGGCTGCGCCAAGGAGATCGTCTCCCGGTGTAAGAAGGCGGGCCTGGTGCTCACCGGCGCCGGCGCCACCTACCCTTACGGCAAAGACCCCCACGACAGCAACATCCGTATTGCCCCCTCCTTCCCGGCAGACGACGATCTGGCTCTGGCCATGAAGGTCTTCACCTGCGTGGTCAAGCTGGTCAGCGTGAAGAAGTACCTGGCAGACATGGACGCCGCCGCCCAGCAGGCATAACCCACAGAACAGCAGCCCGCCTCGGGAATCCGGAGCGGGCTGTATGTATCTACAGGTCAATCCAGTACCGCTTGACGGTAACGGCTTCCTCGGGATCGTAGCGCGTGTCCTCCAGGACACCGCCGTTTTTCAGAATTACTTTTTCCGATGCGATATTATCCTCGTCACAGACGCACAGGACTTTGGAAAAACCGGCTTTTTTCGCCATTTCCAGGCCCTGGCGCAGAATTTGCGTGGCAAGGCCCCGGTTCCGCTCCGAGGGGCGGACGGCATAGCCAATATGGCCGCCGAAGCTCAGAAGGTAATCCGTCAGCTCAAATTTCAGACTGAATACGCCGATCAGTCTGCCGTCCTCATAGCACAGGCAGAAGTCCTCCCGTACGAAGCCCTCCGGCAGATTTTTCCCGGTATGCCGGTTCCGCATCCCGGTCAGCCAGCGGTCAAAATCTTGGGAATCGCCCATACCGATGCTTTCGCTGTTGTTTGCTTCTATTTCTTCGTAGTAGGCCAATACATTTTCCCGATCCCTTTCTTCGGGCAGACGCAGTTCCAGCATAAACAATTCCTCCGGTTCTCTTTTCCTACATAGTAGGGCGCAGGCATGGGTTTGTCAATAAAAAATCACAAAGACCGCGGCGTCCACCGCGGCCTTTGCAATTGTTGGAGGAGAAAATGAAAAAGAAACAAGTGAATCAAGTTGATTAACTTTGTACCTTTAGTATACCCGGAGAATATTAAAAGAAAAAGCGGGTAAATATTAAGTTCCCATGAAGTTACGCAATTTCCCGTTTTTTGTAGATACGGATGGACAGCAGCCAGCTGCCAATGTAGACGGCGGCACAGACCAGACAGGCAGCCAGGATCCCGGGGGCAGTCCCCGTCCCGTCCCAGGAGGCGATTGCGGATGTGTCCGCGGCGGGGATTCCCAGCCTGTCCGCCAAAATGTAGATGGCGGCAAAGAACACACCGATGGAGACATAATAGGCTACGCGCCCCTTCTCCGTTCCAAACCGGAACACAAAGGGCAGACAAAAGGCGGGGGAGACCAGGGACAGGCAGAAGGTGATCCCCAGCAGGAACAGCCGCAGCGCCGGGGCATATCTGTTTGCGGCAAGCAGTACCACGGTCAGAAGCGCCAGCACGATCCCGTTGCAGCACAGACCCGTCAGATATTTGGAGGACACCAGCTGAAAACGGGTGACGGGCAGGGTTCCGGCGTAGGCGTCCCATTTTCCCCGTTCGTCGTAGGTCTGCAGCGTCACCGGAATCAGGCTGCACAGCATGGCGGGATAGGTGATGAAAAAAAGGCTGCCCTCTCCGGCCAGAGAAACCCCCAGAAATACGGCGCAGATCAGCAGATAGCTCTTGCAATAAGCCTTCAACTGGTAAAAATCCTTTCGCAGCAGCGCTTTCATATCATTTGGCCTCCTTGCTCATGAATACAAACAGCTCTTCCATGCTGATGGGGCTCAGGGTGGTTCCCGGCTTTACCGCGTCCCGGCAAATGATGGCCTCCGCGCCATAGGGGGACAGCTTTTTGTGGAGCACCCCGGTTTCCGGCAGCTCCTCCGGCCTGCAATGGAGGATGCCGTATTCCGACAGCAGCATGTCCTTTTCCTGGCACAGCAGAAGCTTCCCCTTGTGGAGAAAGGCCACATAGTCGCAGAGCTTTTCCAGGTCGCTGACAATATGGGAGGAAATCAGAATGGCGTGGTCCTCATCCCGGGTAAATTCCGACAGAATGGACACCACCTCATCCCGCACCACCGGGTCCAGACCGCTGGTGGCCTCGTCCAGAATCAGCAGCTTCGCCTCGTGGGACAGGGCCACGGCCAGCCCCAGCTTCATTTTCATGCCCCGGGAGAACTCCTTGAATTTCTTGTTTTCCGGCAGAGAAAACCGTTCCAGCAGGTTGTCGTAGCCCTTTTGATCCCAGCGGGTGAAAACATCCGCCATGACCCTGCCAACCTGCCTGGGGGTCATGCATTCGGGGATGCCCACCTCGTCCAGCACCACGCCCAGATCCTGCTTGGTCAGCGCCGGGTTATCCCGGCTGTCCCGGCCCAGGATGGTGACGGTGCCGCCGTCCGGCCGGAGCATGCCCAGGATCAGACGGATGGTGGTGCTTTTGCCCGCCCCGTTCTCGCCAATCAGGCCCAGAATGCAGCCCCCAGGCAACGTCAGATTCAGACTGTCCAGGGTAAAATCCCCGAAATGCTTGGTTAAGTCCCGAATTTCCAGTGCGTTCATGCTTCTCCCTCCATGGCAAAGCGGACCATTTCCAGCACATCCTCCTGTTTTAAGCCGCAGGCGGCGGCAAGATTCAGAATTTCATCGATCCGCGTCTCAATTTTTTTCAGATTTTCCTCCCGCAGCAGCTCCTTGTTCCGGGGGGCCACATAGCAGCCCCTGGCGGGGATGGTGTAGAGAAAGCCGTCCTTTTCCAGTTCCTCATAGGCCCGCTTGGTGGTAATGAAGCTGATGCGCAGGTCCTTCGCCAGCGCCCGGATACTGGGCAGCGCCGCGTCCGGTTCCAGTTCTCCGCTTAAGATCTGATTTTTGATCTGTGTATAGATCTGGTCGTATATGGGCGTGCCGCTTTTGTTGTCGATGAGTATGTACATAGGATCACTCCAAACTGTATATATCAATTATATACAGTAGATACAGATTTGTCAAGGAGAAAACACACCCACCAGCTTAGACGGTGGATGTGTTTTTTATGAAAATCAGTCCAGCTTTTCCGCCAGATCGGCGTACTGGGATTCCAGGGGGTTCTTCTTGGTGGCCAGCTTCATGGAAGCCTCCACGCCTCGGACGGCATCCTGGATGGGCAGGATGGTGCCCGCGCCGGCGATGCAGCCGCCGGGGCAGGCCATGCCCTCCAGCAGGTAGCCATTGTATTTGCCCACCTTTGCCATGTTCATGAGCTTACGGCACTCCCGCAGGCCCTGGGCGTTGGCGACCTTGATGTCCATATCCGGGTGCTTCTCGTGGACCACCTCCACCACGGCGGCGGCTACGCCTCCGGCCACGGCGAAGCCCCGGCCTGCCGCGGTTCCCTCGTCCGCGGCACCAACCTCGGGCAGGTTCTCAAAGTCCACTTCCTTGGCCTCGAACATGCCCATGAGCTCCTCAAAGGTCAGCACAAAGTCCACATCGGAACGGATGTTCTCCCGGATGGCCTCCAGCTTCTTGGCGGCGCAGGGGCCCACAAAGACGATTTTGGCGTTGGGATGCTCCTTCTTGACCATGCGGGCGGTATAGACCATGGGGGTCAGGGTCATGGAGATGTTCTTCGCCTGGGCGGGGAACAGCTTATGGACCATGGCGTGCCAGGCGGGGCAGCAGGAGGTGGCCATATAGGGCTGCTGGGCGGGGACCTTCTCCACAAAGTCCCGGGCCTCTTCCACGGTGCAGATGTCCGCGCCGACGGCGACCTCCACCATGTCCTTGAAGCCCAACTGCTGAACGGCGGCGCGGAACTTGGAAACGGTCACGTCCTTGCCGAACTGGCGGGCAAAGGCGGGGGCGGCAATGGCGTAGACCTCATCGCCCTCCATAATGGAGCGGACCACCTGATAGATCTGGCCCTTGTCCACAATGGCGCCGAAGGGGCAGGAGACCAGGCACTGGCCGCAGGAGACGCACTTGTCCTGGTTGATGATGGCCTTGCCGTTTTCGTCCGCGCCGATGGCATCCATGCCGCAGGCGGCCTGGCAGGGGCGCTCCAGGTGGATGATGGCGTTGTAGGAGCAAGCCTGGGCGCACTTGCCGCACCTGATGCACTTGCCGGTGTCAATGTGGCTCTTGCCGTTGACAAAGCTGATGGCGTCCCGGGGGCAGACCTGCTGGCAGGAGGCGGCCAGACAGTTCTGGCAGTTTTCCGTGACCTTGTACTGGTTGGTAGGACAGGCGTGGCAGGCATAGGGAATGATGTTGATCAGAGGCGGCTCATAGTACTGCTGGGCAATGGCGGCGTGATCCATGCCCTCGGTCAGCAGGCTGCGGGTCTGGACGGAGCGAACGGACAGGCCCATGGCAAGCCGCACCCGCTCTCCGGCAATGGCCCGCTCCAGAAATACGGATTCCCGGTGCAGGGGCTGGTCGCCGGGGACAATGATATAGGGCAGGTCCTCGGCCTTGGTATAGTCGTCGCCGTTGTAGGCCATGCGGGCCACCTCGGTAAAGACCTTTTTGCGGATGTCTGTAATCAGGGACGGAATACCTCTCATATAAAAATCCTCCAAAAACAGGCAACCCCCCCAGCTGCCTTTAATAGCCGCTCCATTATAGCAAGAATCGGTCTGTTTCGCAATATTTTGCCCATACAAATATTCTTATAGGATTATTAGAATCGTCTATGCGGGCGGCGCATAGGCTGTAGGGAAAATTCGGGATGGAGGGATGGCGGATGAAACGCGTTTGCGTACTGCTGCTGAGCGCCGCTTTGCTGAGCGCGCTGCTGCCCGGGCAGGCAAAAGCGGCGGAAATGGAGATCAATGCCAAAAGCGCCGTGCTTATGGACGTGGCCACCGGCACGGTGCTCTTCGAGAAGAATGCCCATGAGGCCCTGGCCCCGGCCAGCGTCACAAAAATCATGACCATGCTGCTGATTATGGAGGCCATTGATTCCGGCAGCCTTGGCTATGACGATATCGTTACCGCCTCGGAGGCCGCCGCCGCCAAGGGCGGCAGCCAGGTTTATCTGAAGGTGGGGGAGCAGATGACGGTTTCGGAAATGCTCAAGTCCATTGCCGTGTCGTCTGCCAACGACTGCGCATGCGCCATGGCAGAGCACTTATCCGGCAGCGAGGGGGCTTTTGTGGAGCGGATGAACCAGCGGGCAAAGGAGCTGGGCATGGAGGACACCCATTTCGTCAACTGCACCGGTCTGGACGACAGCCCTGAGGCGGCCCGGCACAGGACCAGCGCCTACGACATCGCCCTCATGTCCCGGGAGCTGCTGGGCAAGCACCCGGACATCAAAAAATACACCACCATCTGGATGGATACCATCCGGAATGGTGCCTTCGGTCTGTCCAACACCAACAAGCTCATCCGTTTTTACCCCGGGGCCACGGGTCTGAAAACCGGCTTTACCTCCGGCGCCGGCTACTGCCTGTCCGCCACGGCGGAACGGGAGGGGCTGGAGCTCATTGCCGTGACCATGGGCTGCGAAAGCGCCAAGATCCGGAACGCCGCCTGCAAATCCATGCTGGATTACGGCTTCGCCAATTACGCGCTGGTGTCCCCGGACCTGGAGGATATACCCAGCGTTCCCGTCGCCCTGGGCAAAGAAAAAGCGGTCCCTCTGGAGCTTTCCGGGACCCACCGGCTGCTGGTGCCCAAGGCGAAAAAAGCAGGGATCACGCAGAGCGTATCCCTGGAAGAAAGCGCCGCAGCCCCGGTGGAAAAGGGGGCGGTTCTTGGAAAGCTTACGGTGAAAAGCGGGGAAGAGACGATCCTTGAGGTCCCCCTGGTTGCGGCTGAAGCCGTGGAAAAGCTGACCTTTGGGGATGTTTTTCTGCTGGTCCTGAAACGGGCCGCCATGGCCAAAGAGCCTGCCTGAGGCTCCAGTCCTCCACTATGGCCTGTTGCTCCGACCGATGGCCCTGTCCGCCCGCGGGCTGGGTCCCTCCGGGGGCCCCTTTCTTGTCCCGCCAAGAAAGGGGGAAAGAATGCGGCTTAAGGGAGGCGCTGACCGCTGCTTGCTCCCGCCGCAGAGCCGCCCTCCCTTAAGAATCCCTTCCGGCGCGCTTTTACGTCAGAATAGCAATGTTTCGGCGGCTTTCTATTAAGGCGTTCAATATCTGAAAATTTTACCATAGATCACGTTCTATTGCTGTTTTCACACGGTGAAAACAGTTTGCAAAAGTTAAAATTTCAATCTATTCCATGCCCCGTACTCGCCGGAAGGCGGTGCGGAGACTACGTTGGTTTTGAGGCCGGAAGAATTCTTAAGGAGGGCGGCTTTGCCGACAGCGCCTCCTTAAGCCGCATTCTTGCGGCGCTTCTTGGCGGGACAAGAAGCGTCCCGCCGGAGGCGCCCAGCCGCGATGCGGTCAGGGCTATCATCAAAACGCAAAACGCCCCAAAAAATCAGATATCCAACTTCCCCAGGCCCTCTTCCAGGGCTTTTTCATCCACCGCGGAATAGTTGATGACAAGCATCCCGCGGCAGCTTTCCGTGGGGTGCGTGTAGAAGCTGCCGAGAGGCTGTACATGCAGACCGCTTCGGGCGAACAGGGCCGTTAAGGCGTTGTCGTCCAGGGCGGTTTCTACTTTCAGCAGGAAATGCAGCCCCGCGTCCTGTTCCAGAATGGTAAATTTCTTCGCGGCGGGACAGTTTTCCAGCATGGCAATGACCCGGTTCCGGCGGGAACGGTAGAATTTGCGCATGCGGTTGATGTGCTTCTCAAAGCAGCCTCTGTCCAGAAACCGGGCCAGGGTGTATTGCTCGAAGCTGGGCACGGTGCAGCCGTAAAAGCCCAGTCTTTCCCGGAAACGGGCCATAAGCCCGGCGGGCAGCACCACATAGCTGATGCGGATGGAGGGAGAAAGGGTCTTGGAAAAGGTGTTCATATAGATGACCCGCTCCGGGTCCATAGTCTGCATGGGGGGCAGCGGGCGGCCCCGGAAGCGGAATTCCGTGTCGTAGTCGTCCTCAATTATATAGCCGCCGGTGCTTCTGGCCCATTCCAGCAGGACCCTTCTCCGGCTGAGGGGCGTTACAATGCCGGTGGGAAAGTGGTGGGAGGGGGAAATGTGCAGCACCTGAGCATCCCCCAGGCAGTCCGGCCGGATGCCGGAATCGTCCATGGGAATGGGCAGACACCGAACGCCTCCCGCGGCATAAATTTTTCGGATCTTCCCGTAGCCCGGGTCCTCTACGCCATAAATTTTGTCCTGACCCAGCAGCTGCAAAAGCAGGTTGTAGAGAAAGTCCGTTCCCGCGCCGATGAGAATATTTTCCGGGTCCACGGCCATGCCCCGAAAATCTCCCAGATTTCCGGCAATGGCACGCCGGGCTTCCAAGGCCCCCCGGCTGTCCATGGGCAGCAGCAGCCTCTGCCCGTAGTCCAGAATGACCTCCCGCTGCAGCCGGATCCACACGGAAAAGGGAAACTGGCCCGTTCCGTTGCCGGTCAGGTCCGCACCCCTTGGGGGAAGCGGCCTGCTTTCCGGGGACGGCTCCACGGGCCGAGTCTCCCGCCGGAGCTCAACCGCCTCCACAAAGAAGCCGGACCGCTCCCGGGAGGAAATATAGCCCTCCTCCAGCAGCTGATTGTAGGCCGCCTCAACGGTGGTTTTTCCGATCTCCAGATTGGAGGCCAGAGCCCGCTTGGAGGGCAGCTTTTCTCCCGGGCGCAGCGCGCCTGTGAGGATGTCCTCCCGGATGGCACGGTACAGGGATTCGTACAGCGGCAGCCCCGGCTGCTTTTTCAGGGTATAGGTCCGCATGCTTACCCCTTTTTCTTCCGGGCCTCGTAGGCGTCCCGGTCAATGGCGCCGCTGAGCAGCATTTTCTCGGACCAGAGCTGCAAGGTCTCTACGGTGACGGAGATCCGTTCCAGCTCCTGCTGGATGGTGATAAAGTCATCGATCTCTTCTCCGGATACCTTCCCGTCTGCCGTGATCTCAATAAGCCGGTCCTTCCGCTTGTCCACGGCGTTGAGGGACGCCAGCATTTCCAGCACAATGGCGCTGAGCTCCTTTATCTCCACCTCCGGCACATACTCTTTGCCGATGGGGCAGGACCGGGAGCAATAGTAGTTGCAAAGGCTGGGCCGCTTGTATTTCTGGGCCATGGTCAGCACCTCCTCCGAATAGGGGGCGCACTTACCGCTTTCGATCTTTTCAATGCGCTCGGGGCTGATGGTTTCCAGCAGCTCCGCCGCTCTCTCCCGGGACAGCCCCAGCTCTTCCCGGATCAGCTGAAATTTATTTTTGTTTTGCCGGACAGACGCTCTTCCCATATTCCCAGGCTCCTTTTGCTCTTTTGGGCATTATATCATGATTGTACAAAAAAGTACAGGGCGGCACACACAATAACGCGGGACTGCCCGGAATCAGGCAGGATTTTATTTGACCTTTCTCCGGAAATTTGATAGAATGGCAAGGAAAAAGAGGAGGGATGCGCTGTGGACAAGCCCTTTGCGCTGGGAATTCTGGTGGGCCGCTTTCAGACCCTTCACGCCGGCCACCAGCAGATGATCGAAACGGCCCTGTCCCTCTGCGCCCGGGTAGGCATTTTTGTCGGCTCCTCCCAGGAATCCGGCACCCGGAAAAACCCCTTTCCCTACGAGCTGCGCAGGAAAATGCTGGAAAATCTCTTCGGCGACCGCGTAAGCATCTATCCTCTGCCAGATATCGGCGTAGGCAACACCGCCGCCTGGGGGGACTATGTGCTGGAAAACGTCAAGGCGCGGTTTGGCCGCCTGCCGGACCTGTTGGTTTCCGGCAAGGAGACCCGGCGGCTGGACTGGTTCGACAGTGTGGCGGGGGTGCGGATCGCGGAGCTGTATATCCCCAAAACCATTGAGATATCCGCCTCGCAGATGCGGGAGTTTCTTCTGCGGGACGACCGGGCGTCCTGGGAACACTATGTAAGCCCGGAGATTTATGGCCTGTACCCCGAGCTGCGGGCGTTGGTGCTGGTTTCCCGGGAAAACGGGAATACCATGAGTATTTGAAAGAAGTGTATTTATGAAGCTGGAACCCATTGTCACCTCTCTTTTGGACACTGATCTTTACAAATTCAATATGGATCAGGTGATTTTCCACAAGCATACGGACCTGAACGGCGAGTACTACTTCAAATGCCGCAATGAAAACATTGTCTTCACCCCGGAGATGCTGGAGGAGATCAATGCCCAGATCGATCATCTGTGCTCCCTGCGCTTCCGGAAGGATGAGCTGAACTATCTGCGCTCCATCCGCTTTATCAAGAGCGACTATGTGGAGTTCCTGCGCCTGTGGCACCCCATCCGGGAGTATGTACACACGGGCCTTTCCGAAAACGGCGAACTGCTACTGACCGTCAAGGGTCCCATGTTCTCCGCCATGCAGTTTGAGATCTATCTGCTGGAAATCGTCAACGAGGTCTATTTCCGGATGCACTATGACTATGCCATGCTGGAGGCCTCCGCCCGGGCGCGGCTGGACCAGAAGATCAGGGACTTCAATTCCGGCAAATACACCTTTACCTTCGCCGAATTTGGCTGCCGCAGGCGGCTGTCCCGGCAGTGGCAGGACGAGGTGGTCCGCCGGTTGTCTACGGAGACGAAAAACTGCGCCGGCACCTCCAACGTATACCTTGCCTGGAAATACAACCTGACCCCCATCGGCACCTATGCCCATGAGTTCGTCCAGATGTATCAGGGCATCGATTCCATCCCCCTGGCCTATACCAACCACTACGCCATGGCCGACTGGTACGATGAGTACCGGGGCGATAACGGCACGGCTCTGACCGACACCATTACCACGGACCTGTTCCTCTACGATTTCGACCGCTCCATGGTTAACAACTATTCCGGCGTCCGCCACGACAGCGGGGATCCCTACGAGTGGGGCGAGAAGATGATCCGGCACTTCCGGAGGTACGGCGTGGACCCCAGGACCAAGGTGCTGCTCTTCTCTGACAGCCTGGATTTTGACCACGCCCAGAGGCTCTATGACTACTTTAAGGATAAAACGAAGGTCTCCTTCGGCATCGGCACCTTCGTCACCAACGACACCTGTGAGCAGGCCCTGAACATCGTCATCAAGCTCCAGTACGTCAACGGCCGCCCGGTAGCCAAGCTCTCCGACGCCGAGGGCAAGGAAATGTGCCAGGACGACGAGTACCTGAGCTATCTGAAGCGGTCCGTGGATTTCCGGCTGAACAGGGAAAAGTAAAAAATTGACAATTGACAATGAACAATTGACAATTATTGTGTCCCTCCGGGACGAATTTGAATTTTTTTGTTTCCGGAGGAAACTCCTTAATTGACAATTGTCAACTGTCAATTGTCAATTCATCCTTCCGCAAGGCCAATTTACTAAGCAAACCCAAAAAAGGAGAAAACCAAATGAAAGCAACCTTCCTCGGCACCGGGTGTGCCATGGTACTGAAACGCTACAACACCTGCTTCCTTCTGGAGCAGGACGACAAAAAGCTCCTGGTGGATGCCGGGGGCGGCAACGAGGTTCTGGTGCGGCTGGACAAGCTGGGCGTGCCCATTACCGCCATCGGCGGCATGTTCGTCACCCACAGCCACTCGGACCATATCCTGGGCACCCCCTGGGTCATCCGGGCCGTGGGCACCGCCATGGCGGAGCAGGGCTATACGGGCACCTTTACCGTAGCTGCCTGCGCCGAGACCCTGAACCATGTGCGGACCATCTGCGAGATGATCCTGGGCAAGAAAATGACCAAATACTTCGACAAGCAGATCCTCTTCCGGGAGGTAACAGACGGGGAAAAACTGAACCTGGCGGGCTTCGATATTCAGCCCTTCGATATCGGCTCCAAGAAGATGAAGCAGTTCGGTTTCCAGCTGGATCTGCCGGACGGCCAGCAGGTATGCTTCGCCGGAGACGAGCCTGTAAAGCCCTCTACGGAAAAATACGCCCGGAACGCCAAGTGGCTTTTCAGCGAGGCCTACTGCCTGTACGCCGACCGGGATACCTACAAGCCCTATGAGCGCAGCCATGTGACCAGTCTGGACGTGGGCAATATCGCCCGGGATATGAACGTTCAGAATCTGCTGATCTACCATACCGAGGACTACGGTCCGGACCGCCGGGCGCTTATGACCCAGGAGGCCGGCAGCGTGTTTTCCGGCAATATCTTCGTCCCCGAGGATATGGAGACGGTGGAGCTGTAAAAGTCTAATGGTGTGATGTCAATAGAGAAATGAAGAATAAATTGTATTATTTGGGGGATCAAACCAGCCAATAGTTGCAAAAAAGC
>CAVLCF010000104.1:0-6943 GCA_963661735.1 bacterium
GCACACCAGCTGACAAAGCAGGCGCACCATTCCACATGGTTGGTGAAGCCGTACCAGCTCCAATAGGGTTCACCGCCCACATTGCCCACCTGAGACAGGGCCACATCCACAATGGCATCTCCATCCTCTGGGGTGTAAAACACTTTGCCGATTGGGTAGTACCGCAGCACATGGGGGACATATTGCTTGTCCCCGTAGCTGTTCCAGCCCATTTGTTCCGCCATCTTCATGGAAAACTCAACGGCATTGGCACGGGAGTATTCGCCGTATTTCTGCAAGGCCCAGGTAATGTAGCCGCTGCCGAAGTTATAGCCTTGGAGGGCCAGCTGGATATGATCCAGGTCAATGGGACTTTCGCTTCCGGCTGTCTGCAAACAGTCCGCAAGATTCTGGATGCCCACCGCAATGGAATACTCCGGGTCTGTAATGCCTCCGGGCGTTCTGGGGTACTGCGTGTTATAGCCACACTCGGAAGCCTGCATGGGGTCGCTGCCCCTGCCGCCGGATTCCTGCATCATGACGGCTTGGATCAGAAGAACATAATCCGGGATACTGTATTGCTTGGCATATTTGCGGATGATCGGCTCATAGGCTTCTACCTCCGCACTGAGGGGCAGGGTTTCCGTGGATTCGTCCTGGCTCCCGAAGATAGCAGCTCCGCAGCCGATTAGCACAATGACCACGATCACCAGCACAGAAGCCGCTCCTCCGGCTGCAATCATAGCATACAGATTCTTTGCCGCCTCCGCCGCGGAGCGGGCCAGCTTGGCCGCCAGCTCTGCGGCTTTCTTTGCGGCAATTGCGCTCCTGCGGCCTGCGGTAGCAGCGGCGTGGGCGTTTTCCTGAGCGGCTGCCACGGTGGCTTTTTTCGCTTCTCGGAATGCTTGTGTCGTTGCGGCATTAGTAGCTTTGAGGGCAGCATGTTCGGGCGTTTTGATAGGAATAGCACCCTGCCTTGTACGGATAGGAACATTCGGTTTCTTCTTGATGGGGATTTCACCCGGCTTAGAGGAAACAGCCGGCACAGAGCCGCTATTGCGGGGAGCCTGTGCCGGGGACGGGTTTAACGCTCCTATATTATAAGAAGGTACGGAAGCAACATTTTGAGGGTTGCCCTCTGGAATACCTGTATTTTGTGCCAGTTCAGAACGAAGCGCATACTTCTGTTCCTGCTTCCGCTTCACGATATTTTCAGCGGCGGCCTTGCGGGCGGCCTGTTGTTGGGCGGGGGATACCGTGGATTCCACCGCAGAGGATACCGCCTTTTGCTGCTCTCTTGTCCGAATGGGGCGAGGGGTTTGTACTACTCTGCTTTGAGGTTCCGGTGATGTTGAGGCGGTTTGCCGGACTTGGTCTTGCCGGTGCGCAGCCTCCGCAATTTGACGGCGAACCGCAGGATTCCCGGAATACTTCGCAACAGTGGAGCCAGCCGGAGAAGGTTCAGCGGTTGGTGCGCTGTACCTGCTTTCGGGTGTATCACCTCGCCGTCGAATTGTCCGCGCACTTTCCCTTGCAAATGTCCCAACATCCCGAACGGCATCCTCTGCCGTCCGGGAGATTTTATCTTCCGCGTAATTGCTGGGAGAATCCGATTATTCCGACTGTCGCTGTGCCACCTGCTCGGCCCTGCTCCTGACAAAGTTCCGCTGCATCTGCCGATGGGCTGTATTCACTACCGGCTGCCCCTTATGCTGCCTTGTCTTGATTTCCGGCAAAGGTGTCGCCTCCTATCAGGACTGACCGGAAAACCGCCCCTCGCCGGGGCGGGTGGTCATGAGTTGGTAGAGCTTCGTGTCCTTGGGGAAGCGATTGATAAAGGGCACCAGGGCGCTGCCGTATTTGATAAGGCCAGAACCTGCCTCCACATTGGTGATGTAGTTCATCTGCTCATTGGAGATGTTCAGGAGCCTGCCCAGCTTTTCCCGGTCAGATGCCGCCTGATTCAGCATAACAATGAACTCGGAGTTAGAGAGCATGGTACTGGCCTGTACGGAATCCAGCAGGTATTCCACATTCTGGGTAATGGCAGTGGGGAAGGCATTGCGCTTTCGGAACTGCCGCCATGCGGAGTTGAAGAAGGCCGCGGAGAACTCGTTTTCAAAGACCACATGGAACTCATCGATGAATACATGAGTCCGCTTACCCTTCTTCCAGTTCTGTGTCACACGGTTCAGCATGGTGTCCGTAATGACCAGCAGACCGGTGGGCTTCAGCTGGGCACCCAGACCGTGAATGTCGAATACCACCACACGCTTGTTCAGGTCCACATTGCTCTGCTTGCCGAAGATGTCCAGGGAGCCGGTGGTGTACAGCTCCAGAGAAAGGGCAATCTGCTTGGCCTCTGGCTCCGGCTGCTCCAGCAGGGTGTCCCGCAGGGTGCAAAGGGTGGGCACAGTGCCGGAGAAAGCGGCATTGCGGTAGACCATGGTGATGCACCGGTCAATGATGGACTTGTGCTGAGGGCCAACGCCCTTCTTGTCGATCTGCTCAATCAGGGACATGATGAACTCGGATTTTACTACAATGGGGTTGTTCTCTCCGTAGCCGTCCACCATATACATGGCGTTGAGTCGATCCCGCCCGCCTGCGGAAATGTGAATCACGGAGCCCATATCGCCCATGGCCTCTACCAGCGGAGCGTATTCACCTTCGGGATCGCAGACCAGAATGTCGTCCTCGGTGTTCAGCATCAGGAAAGTCATAAGCTCCTTGGCAGAGAAAGACTTGCCGGAGCCGGGAACGCCCAGCAGGAACGCGGACTGGTTCAGCAGATTCTCCTTGTTGCACATGATAAGGTTGTGGGAGATGGCATTTTCCCCAAAGTAGATACCGCCCTTGTCCATGATTTCCTGGACCTTAAAGGGCATAAACACCGCAAGGCTCTCCGTGGTCAGAGTGCGGAAGGCATTGAGCTTCCGGGTGCCAATGGGCAGCACGGTATTCAAGCCGTCCATCTGCTGATACTTGAGGACGGCCATCTGGCACATCCGCTTCCTTGCGGTGGAGAGAATGGCATCCGTATCCGCGTCCAGCTGGTCCTTGGTGTCGGCGGTAATGACCATGGTCAGGATGCCGAAGATCATCCGTTGGTCACGGGTGGTCAGGTCATCCAGAAACTCCTTGCTTTCCTTCCGCTGCAATTCCATGTCATAGGGGACAACAGCGGAGAAATTGTTGTTGCTGTTCTGGCGGCGCTGCCAGTTGGTTATATTTGTCTCCACACCCAGCAGACGGTTTTCTACCTCCCGAACGGCTTCATCTGTGGGAATGGGCACCATGTCAATGGACAGCATCATGTCCCGGTTCAGGTCCGTCAGCTCGGATACAAAATCATCCTGAATGTAGCTGGCGTAGTCTTTGAGGTACAGCACTCGCGCAAAGCGGTTTCCAATCTGGAGATAGTCGCTGTGCCGCTCAATGGAATCCGGGCAGATGTAGTCCCGGAAGCTGTGGCCCTTTCGGGCAGAATCCCGCAGAGAAAAGCGGAACTCATTTTCTTCTCCGCTGCGGTAGAAACGGTGGAGAATTTGCAGCCGTTCTATGGCGTTCATGGGGCCGCAGGTGGAGCCCAGCGCAGCAAAGTGAGAGGAGAGGCCTGCTTCCACACGGGCAAAGAAGCTCCGGGCGGCATCCACGTCCTTTTTGCGGACGGAGATGGTAATGAACTTCTCCTGGACGATGCCGTTGCCGTTGGTGGCCTTGTCCAGAAGCATCTGATTGTATTCCTCCCGGTAGTCGTCCAGGCCGTCCCACTGCATGGGCATGAGGATGGACTTCTCAAAATTGATCTGGCTCATGCGGTGATTGAAGATGGTGATTTTGGTGGTGGCTCCGCAGTCCAGGCTGTTGATGATGGCACTGTAGCCACGGAACATCTTCTCCTTGTCCGGCTCTGATGCCACCTGATAATTGATGTCCGTGAAGCGGAAAGTTTTCGCGTACCGCCCACCGGTGAGGAAAATCCCGTCCTCCCAGATTTTCTGAATGGGGATCACATCCTGGACACGCCGGGGAATGACATATTTCTCTCGGTCCTGCCGTACCAGGGTACGAATGGATTTCATCATTTCTTGTATGCCTCCTTTTCGTGGTTGGAGATGGTGTCCTCCAACAATTTGTAATAGAGATTGTCCGGCTCAGAAATAAGCCGCTTGGGTTCCAGCAGCTCCGAACGAATCCAGGCCCATGCCAACTGCTCGGCGGTCATGCCGTGGTAGTTGACAAAGCCCATGGCCGCAAAGGGCGCGGCACCCAAAATGCACATCCAGCTGACGGTTTCTGTGCCAACATAGGGCTTCAGCAGAAAGTACAGCCCTACGGTCACCAGAATGGCCGCCAGGGAAAAGCCGCACTGCCGCATGGACAACCCTAAGAACATGGACTCACTGTAGGACTGGATTTCTTTGTTGATTTTTACTTCCAATGGTTTCCTCCTGATAATGAATTTGATGTTAATTTTTCGTGCAGACTGTTGATTTCTTCGTGCAAATGGCATATACTGATTGTACCAGCTTGAAAGGGGATGATCGTATGGCTGGAGCGACGACGAATATCAGCATTCGCATGGATTCTGATTTGAAAGCACAGGCTGATGCGCTTTTTGGAGAATTGGGCATGAACCTTAGCACTGCTTTCAACATCTTTGTGCGTCAGGCATTGCGGGAAGGTGGTATCCCGTTTGAAATTTCTCTGAATCAGCCCAACAAAGAGACGATTGCCGCAATGTTGGAAGCGGAAAGGATTGCAAAGGACCCGTCCGTTAAGGGATACACCGATTTGGACGAACTCTTTGCGGACCTGAAAGCATGAGAAAGACAAAGTACACGGTCAAGACCACGACCTTGTTCAAAAAGGATTTCAAGCTCGCCATGAAGCGTGGGCTGAATATCGAACTGTTGGAAAACATAATCGCCCTGCTTTCTATGGGTGAGCCGCTCCCTGAAAAGAACAAAGATCATGCGTTGACCGGTAATTGGGTAGGACACCGGGAATGCCATATTCTCCCGGACTGGCTGCTGATCTACCGTATTGAAGATGATGTACTCGTTCTGACGTTGGCCAGAATGGGGACGCACAGTGACCTGTTCAGTAAATGAGCGAAAAAGCCGTGTAGGAAGTTTTCTCCTATACGGCTTTTTTACAGCCCCATCATCTCCCGCACGACCTGGTCTGCCATCTTCACGGACCCGACGAGAATCAGCATATTGAAGATCTGTTCTCCAATGTAGCTCCACACCATGCTGGCCGCTGCCGCTCCGGTGTCTACCACAGGGGGCGAGGATGCAAAGGCAGAGAAGATCACGCAGGCCAGTACAATGACGGCACCTTCTAGGCAGACGGAAGCGTAGCTTTTGAGAAAGCTCTTGCCAATACTCTGTGTAGGTTCCCCGGCAAAGGTGGACAGGGGAATGGGGGCAATGGCTGTGTACATGAACATTTTGAAGAAACGCCCGTAGACGCTTAGGATCATCTGAAAGGACAGCACCCAGATAAACAACCCGCCTATCAGCGTGACCGCCCATAGCGGGATGGATTCAAAGAATCCGCAGTCCTCAATGGCCGAGACAATTTCGGATGGCAGTACCGCGGACTGCGGCTGCCCAAAACCCGCTGCCTGCATGATGGTGGAGATCACCCCCTGTACAATGTCCAGCAGTGCCAGCATCAAGTCCATGCCGTAGGTAATGACCCCTTTGGCCAGGGCAAAGCGCACGAACAGGCGCAATGCATGTTCCGGGCGCTTCACCTCGGTCAAAGAGCCGCAGGTTTTCATAACACCAATCACAAAGAACAGCACAGCAGAGCATAGCCAATGGCCTGCAAGGCTCCGTGAATGCTGGATACCACATTCCAAAGAGTGCCGCCCTTGAAGCTGGTGGGGGATTGGGTAATGAGCTGCCAGATTTCACTTAACTTGTCATTCCAGATGCCCAGGGCCTTTTCAAGATTTTGTACGACCCAGTTATCCGACAATGGTTTTCACCTCCTATCCAGGGCAGACCCGTGTGGGCCTGCCCTTTGTGACTTTTCACGCAATGATGAGGTCCAGAATTTCCTTGGCGAAGGTGATGACGATACCACCGGCCAGGGTCAGGAATCCGTTGCTCCGCTGGGAAGGGTCATGGGACTGCAAGGAGAGACCCACCTGGACAATGCCCCAGCCCAGCAGAATGAGGCCCACGGCCCGGATCAGGCCAAAGATAAAGGTACTCAGGTTGTTGACCACGGTCAGGGGATCATTGGCTGCATAGGCGGGCACGGTCAGGCCCAGGATCATAGCGCCGGTGAAAACGGCGCAGCTGTAGCGGCGGAAGCCCTTGCGGACATTTTCGGGCATGGGCAGACGCTTAGAAGTACGACGGGTGGGATGAATGATGCTGTGGATGATGTTTTTCATAAGTTACCTCCTGTTGTTTGTTAAAATTTTGATTTTGGTTATTTTTCTGCGCTTTCTTGCGCATGAAGTCATAGACTTCCTCCTCGGTGAGGATGACGTAATCCCCGGTGCCCGTATCCTCTGGAACGGCCTGCTTCAATTTTTCCAGGTTGATGGAAACAGCGGCAACGCTCAACGGGTCAGTCCCGTGCTGATAGGCCGCGGCCTGTCCATCCGTGGTGAGGGCCACATTGGGGTGCTTGAGAATGTTGTATTTCAGGTCTTTCACAGGGCGCTCACCCCGAATAAAAGGAAGCGCGTAGCGGTTGTCCAGCATACGCACTTCATCCGGGGTCATAAGCTCCCGTCCGGCAGTCTGAAAGTTGGTGGTGTAGCTTCCGCCGCGGCCCTTGGATTGGCCGTAGGTGTTGGTGTCAATGGTCTGCTTGCCCAGCAGCTTGGACACATACTCGTGGGTGGACTGTTCATTGCCGCCGAGGTACAAAAAAGTGTCATGAGGTAAGCTTCGGAGCGTCCTTCGGCAGAAGGACGCTCGTCCACTCCCTC
>CAVLCF010000105.1:0-69425 GCA_963661735.1 bacterium
TAAAATAGAAAGAATAGCAGAATATTGGGCTATTTATTCAGAGGTTCCTTAGGTATCTTTTTCCTTGCATTGCGGGGGAGCAGGGGGTATAATGGAAGCGTTGTATGATTTGCGGCTTGTCAGCGAGTCGACAGTTATTGTGTCCCTTCGGGACACAATAATAAATGATTCTGATTTATTTTCGAAGGAAATTCCTGAACTGTCAACTGTCAACTGTCAATTGTCAACTGTCAACTCGTAAGCTCCCTCCAACTCACAAAACTGACCAACAAGGATGGACCGCTATGAACGTTACGTTACAGCACCTGACCAAGCGATTCCCAAACCGAAACAAGAAGCAAGGCGGCGAGGTAGTCGCCGTGGACGACTTTACTTACGAGATCCCGGATGGCAAACTGGTGGGGCTGCTGGGCCCCTCCGGCTGCGGGAAGAGCACGACCCTCTACATGATCTGCGGGCTACAGGCCCCCACCTCCGGGAGAATTTTCTTTGGGGACAAGGACGTAACGGACCTGCCCACGGAGAACCGGGGGGTCGGCCTGGTGTTCCAGAATTATGCCCTTTACCCCCATATGACGGTTTTGCAGAACATTCTCTTCCCCCTGGAAAACCTGAAGGGAAAGGACCGGCCCAGCAAAGCGGAAATGGTCCGCCGGGCCACGGAGGCCGCCAAGCTGGTGCAGATCGAAGGCCTTCTGGACCGGAAGCCCAGCGAGATGTCCGGCGGCCAGCAGCAGCGGGTGGCCATTGCCCGGGCGCTGGTGAAGATGCCCTCGGTGCTGCTTCTGGACGAGCCTCTTTCCAATCTGGATGCCCGGCTGCGTTTGCAGACCCGGGAGGAGATCCGGAGAATTCAGCGGGAGACCGGCATTACCACCGTCTTCGTCACCCATGACCAGGAGGAGGCCATGAGCATCTCCGATGAGATCGTAGTCATGAAGGAGGGCGTGGTCCAGCAGACCGGCAAACCCCAGGCGGTCTATGACGATCCCGCCAACCTGTTTGTGGCGAAATTTCTGGGGACGCCGCCCATCAACCTGTTTGACGGACGGATAGAAGACGAATGGCTGTATCTGGGTACGGACAAGGTGCTGCCCGTACCGGGCCTCTCTGACGGTGCTGTCACCGTTGGCATCCGGCCCGAGGGCTTTGTGCCGGAAGAAAACGGCCCTCTTTGCTGCGGCCTGAACCGGCTGGAGGTCATGGGCCGGGACGTGAGCTTCCTTTGTACCCACGCGGGCTGCCAGACGGATACCTTCCGGGCCATCCGTCAGTCCGACGGTACCGAGGGCGCCCACGGGAATACCGTCCGCTTCCGCCTGAAGCGCGCCAAGGTGCTGCTCTTCGACCCGGAGACCGGCGCGCGGCTGCGGCCCCGGGAGGCATAATATGGAGAAGAACAACCCAAAGGGCTTTTTGTATCTGCTGCCCGCCTTTCTGTTCCTGGGCTTTTTCCTGGTGTACCCCCTCATTGACGTGTTCGTCTATTCCTTTCAGGAAAACTACAACTTCGCCTCCCAGACCTATACCGGACTGGGCCTGTACAATTACGCCTATGTGCTTCACGATCCCTACTTTTTGCAGGCCCTGAAAAACACCTTCCTGCTGGTGCTCATTACCGTGCCCCTGTCCACAGGGCTGGCCCTGCTGATCTCCCTGTGCCTGAGCTCCATTCAGAAGCTGCGGGAGCTGTTTCAGACCATTTTCTTTCTGCCCTATGTCACCAACACCCTGGCCGTGGGCCTGGTGTTTATGATCCTGTTCCGGAAAACCGCCTACTCTGACGGCTTTGTGAACCTGATCCTGAACGCCCTGGGCCTTGCCAGCGTGGACTTTCTCTCCGGCCCCTACTGGGCGAAAATGCTGGTGCTGTGCCTGTATACGGTCTGGATCGTCATGCCCTTCAAGATCCTGATCCTGACCTCGGCCCTGGCCTCCGTGGACCAGACCTACCGCAATGCCGCCCGGGTGGACGGAGCCTCCAGGGGCCGCATCTTCTGGCGCATCACCCTGCCCATGATCTCCCCCAGCCTGTTCTACCTGGTGATTACGGGTTTCATTGGGGCATTCAAGGCCTATTCCGACGCCGTGGCCCTGTTCGGCACGGACCTGAACGCCGCAGGCATGAACACCATTGTGGGCTATGTCTACGATATGCTCTACGGCAATGCCGGCGGCTACCCCTCCTATGCCTCCGCCGCGGCGATTCTGCTGTTTGCCATTGTGCTGACCATTACCTGCATCAACCTGCTGGTGAGCAAAAAGCACGTCCACTATGTCTGAGGTGCGGCTATGGATTACGCTTTGATTGAAAAAAACGCCAAACGGCGGCAGATCGCCTACCTCGCCGCCATCGGCCTGGTGCTGGTGCTGTGGGCGATCCTCGTGCTGTTTCCCTTTTACTGGATGCTGCTGACCTCCGTCAAGAGCTACGGCAGCTACAGCAGCGAGTTCGTGCCCAAGCTGTTCACCCTGCACCCCACCCTGGAAAATTATGCCAGCGCCTTTTCTCAGGTGCCCCTTTCCGGATATTTTCTGAATACGGTGATTTTTACGGCGATTACCACGGCGCTGATGCTCTTTGTCACCATCCTTGCCGCCTTTGCCTTTTCCCGGCTGCGGTTCCCCGGGCGGGACCTGATCTTCGCGGCCTTTCTGGCGCTGATGATGATCCCCTCGGAGCTGGTGGTCATTACGAATTTTGTGACCATTACCCAGTGGGGCCTGCGGAACACCTTTCTGGGGCTGATTTTGCCCTCGGTGACGTCCGTGTTCTACATCTATCTGCTGAAGGAGAACTTCTCCCAGGTGCCGGACGAGCTGTACTACGCCGCCAAGGTGGACGGAACCTCGGACTTCAAGTACCTGTGGAAGGTGCTGCTGCCCATCTGCCAGCCCACCGTCGTCACCATCACCATACTGAAGATCATCGAGTGCTGGAACAGCTACGTCTGGCCCCGGCTCATTACGGACAAGCAGGACTATTTTCTGGTGTCCGTGGGCATTCAGGAGATCCGGGAAAACGGCTTCGGCCGGGAGAACATCCCCGCCATGATGGCCGCCGTCACCGTCATCTCTCTGCCGCTGATCGTTCTGTTTCTGATTTTCCGGAAACAGATCATGGCCGGTGTGGCCAGAGGAGGGACCAAGGGATGAAAAAACTGCTTGCCCTGGTGCTGCTCTCCGCCCTGCTGCTGACCGGCTGCCATGGCCATCTTGTTACCGATTCCGGCGAGACTGCCCGGCAGTATACCCTGCCGGAGAGCTTCGATACCTCCCGGAATTATACGATCACCTTCTGGGCCAAAAACGACACCAACAAGGTCCAGACCGCCATCTATCAGAAGGCCATTGCGGACTTTCAGAAGCTCTATCCCAATATCACCGTGAATATCCGGCTGTACACCGACTACGCCCGGATCTACAACGACGTCATTACCAACATCGCCACCGACACCACCCCCAACGTCTGCATCACCTACCCGGACCATATTGCCACCTACCTGACCGGCGAGAACACGGTCATTCCCCTGGACAGCCTGATGGACGACCCCAATTACGGCCTGGGGGGCAGCGCCCTGGCCTTTGACTCCCCCACCCGCGGCGAGATCGTTCCCCAGTTCCTTTCCGAGTGCGCCATCGGCGGGACCACCTACGCTCTGCCCTATATGCGCTCCACAGAGGCATGCTACGTCAATAAGGACTTTGTGGAAAAGCTGGGGTTCACTCTGCCGGAAACTCTGACCTGGGACTTCCTCTGGCAGGTCAGCGAGGCGGCCATGGCAAAAAACGCTGACGGCACCTATACGCTCAACGGCCAGAAGGTGCTGATCCCCTTTATCTACAAGTCCACGGACAATATGATGATCCAGAGCCTTGCCCAGCTGAACGCCCCCTATGCCCGGGAGGACGGTACGGTGGAGCTGTGGAACGAACAGACCAGGCAGCTTCTGGAAACCGTGGCCCAGCACACCGCCACCGGCGCTTTCTCCACCTTCAAGATCTCCAGCTATCCCGCCAATTTCCTGAACGCGGGACAGTGCGTTTTCGCCATTGACTCCACCGCAGGCGCCACCTGGATGGGCTGCGACGCCCCCCTGCTGGACATCAGCGAGGACGCCATCGTCCGTTTTGAAACGGCGGTGTACCCCGTGCCTCAGTACGACCCGGAGCATCCCAAAATGATCTCCCAGGGTCCCAGCGTGTGCCTGTTCCGGAAGGACGATCCCCAGGAGGTACTGGCGTCCTGGCTGTTTGCCCAGTTTTTGCTGACCAATGACGTACAGATCGCCTACGCCGAAACGGAAGGGTATGTGCCGGTCACGGAAAAGGCCCGGCAGGACCCCGCCTATCTGGACTACCTGGATCGGGCGGGCGAGGACAACGACACCCACTACGCCGTGAAGCTGGCCGCGTCCGGAATTCTGCTGGAAAACAGCGAGAACACCTTCGTGACCCCCGTTTTCAACGGTTCCGCCTCCCTGCGTCAGGCAGCCGGGCAATTGATCGAAGAAACCTGCAAGGCCGTCCGCCGGAAGCAAAGCACGGACGACGAGGCGCTGGACGCCATCTATGAAAAGGTTGCCTCCCTGAACCACCTGGACCAGATCCAGGTTTCCGCGGCTTCCCGTGATCTGGGTCCCCTGCCCGGGACGGCCCGGGCGCTGCTTTGGGGGCTTGGCCTGTGCTGGGCGGGCATTGCCGCGGCGTATCTTTGGGAAAAGCGGAAAAAGGTGGGGCAAAAGCATTGATTTTTCCCCGCCTTGCCGCTATAATGGGCCTTAAGTCCGGTTAGGATCCGCCGCCGGACAACATCATCCCATAAGGAGAATGAAAAATGAAAAAGATCATCGCCCTGCTGCTTGCCGTTTGCATGATCGCCGCCTTCGCAGGCTGCGCCAAGTCTGACGCTCCCGCAGCCACTACCGAGGCTCCCACTACCGAAGCCCCCACGGAAACCACCGAAGAAGTCACCGCTCCCGCCGAGGCCGAGGCCGATGTCATGACCCACGCCGACTACGTGGCCGCCGAGCTGGACAGCCCCGTGTGCATCGAGACCTACGTTCAGGCCCATCAGTCCTGGTGGGACAACAAGCTGACCGTTTACGCCCAGAGCGAGGACGGCGCTTACTTCATCTACAACATGGAATGCTCCGAAGAGGACGCCGCCAAGCTGGTTCCCGGCACCAAGATCCGCGTCAACGGCTACAAGACCGAGTGGTCCGGCGAGGTGGAAATTGCCGAGGGCGCTACCTTTGAGATCCTGGAAGGCTCCTACATTGCCCCCGCCCACGACATCACCGGCGGCCTGGGTGCTTCCAACCTGATCGACTGGCAGAACGAGAAGATCGCCGTTAACGGTCTGACCGTGGTCGCCGCCAACGACGATGGTGCCGCTTTCCTGTACAACTGGGACGGCTCCGGCGCCGCAGGCAACAACAACGACCTGTACTTCAACGTATCCGACGGCACCAACACCTATACCTTCACCGTTGAGAGCTATCTGTGTGGCGAGGGCACCGATGTGTACACCACCGTCACCAATCTGAAGGTGGGCGACGTCATCGATGTGGAGGGCTTCCTGTACTGGTACAACGGCGCGCAGCCCCATGTTACCTCCGTCACTGTGAAGTAATTTCCGCGAAACAACTGCCCCGGATACTCCGGGGCAGAAATTTTTCTGAGGAGGAATTTCCATGAAAGAATTTGTCCGGGTCCTGAAATTTACCTTTTTCTCCGTCAGCGCCGGTCTGATCGAAATGGGCGCTTTCGCCCTGCTCAACGAATTTACGCATTTTCCCTACTGGCCCTGCTATCTGATTGCCCTGTGCCTGAGCGTGCTGTGGAACTTCACCCTGAACCGGAAGTTCACCTTCCAGTCCGCCGCCAACGTGCCCGTAGCCATGGCAAAGGTGGCGGCCTATTACGCGGTGTTCACGCCCCTGTCCACCCTTCTGGGCAATTACCTGGCAGGCAGCCTGGGCTGGAACGAGTATCTGGTGACGATCGTCAACATGCTGCTGAATTTCTCCACGGAATTCCTCTATCAGCGTTTCTTCGTATTCGGCAAATCCCTGGACAGCGCGAAGCAGGAGTAAAGAAGCTTCTCCGCAGGGGAAGGCTTTTTTACGTTTTTCATAAATCGTTCCAAGAATATCGATTGGGAATTGACAACCTATTCAATACCTGTTATACTGATTTGGAAAGGTCCCTTCCGTCCGCGTCACGGCTTTGGCGGAAGGGGGAAATAGAAAAACAGGAGGCAAACGTATGTTATTCCAGATCTACGGAGACAAAGCGGGCTACCAGCTTCTGGGCTGGCTGCTGGTGTTCCTGGGGCTGATCCTCACCAATGAGATCGCCCGGCGCACCAAAAAAGGCGGTATTTTCTTCTTCCTGGCGCTTCCCGGCGCGCTGACGGTGTACTTCATCGCCGTAGCCATCGGCGCTTCCATGGGCGCGGACTGGACGCTGAACAACCCCACCTACCTCTACATGAACAGCTGGTTCCACTATGCCAAGCTCTACGCCGCCACCATCGGCTGCGTCGGCTTCATGATGCTCAAGTATCACTGGGGCATCGGCAAAAAGGACTGGTTCAAGCCCTTCCCCTTTATCATTGTCGCCATCAATATTCTGATCGCCGTAGGCAGCGACTTCGAGTCCGCCATCAAGGGCGCTCTCAGTGCGGACGGCTGGTGGCTGTCCAGCGAAAACGTGTGGCTCTACGGCGGCTGGTGGAACTGGCTCAACGGCTTTGCGGGCCTGCTGAACATCTTCTGCATGACCGGCTGGTGGGGCATCTACTCCTCCAAGAAGAAGGACGACATGCTCTGGCCGGATATGATCTGGCTGTACATCTTGGCCTATGACGTCTGGAATTTCCAGTACACCTATCTGAATCTGCCCACCCATGCCTGGTACTGCGGTCTGGCCCTGCTGCTGGCCCCCACCGTGGCCGCTTCCCTGTGGAACAAGGGCGGCTGGATTCAGAACCGTGCCAACACCCTAGCCATCTGGTGCATGTTCGCCCAGGTGTTCCCCCTGTTCCAGGACCGCAGCGTATTCACCACCATCCCGGTGCTGTACGCCGACGGCTTTATGGACGCCGCCGTCCGGCCCACTGCCGTGAACCCCACGGCCCAGGGCGTGATTTCTGTGCTGTCCCTGGCCATTAACGCGCTGACACTCGCCATCATCATCCGCCGGGCCATCCAGCAGAAGAAGAACCCCTATAAGAACGAGATCTTTACGGATACCCGCGACTTCCGGCTTGCTATGGAGCGGGCGGAGTAAAAAGCCCTGTCATAATGAATTCCCGGATTTCCGCTTGGAGATCCGGGAATTTCCGTCTGTCAGGGAACGAATCAAAAGCTTTGCCTTACCCGCACAATACTTTCCGGCCCTTTCTTCCTGCATTGTCAATTCCTTTCAAAAAAGCAAGACATCTCCCATTGCCTTTTGATTCGGAAATTGCTATAGTAAAGAAAATATCCATTATCCATCAGGAGAACACCATGAAAACCAAATACTGGATCATTCTGCTGGCTCTGGCATTGGTTCTGAGCCTGGGGCTGAGCTTCCGGCTGCTGCGGCCCAAAACACCGGAGAAAACCGTTACCGTCGTTCAGGACGGCGTCGTCACCCAGGTGCTGGAGCTTTCCAAAAACCAGACTCTGGAACTGACCGGGGCCAACGGCGGCACCAACACCGTAGAAGTACGGGACGGAAAGGTTGCCGTCACCCACGCCAGCTGCCCGGATCACGTCTGCATGGCTATGGGCTGGTGCGACAGCGGCCTGCCCATCGCCTGCCTGCCCAACGGGCTGATCCTGTCCTTTTCCGCCGATACCGGCACCGACGCCGCGGCGGGCTGAGAATTTCCAGGATTTACAGCTTGCTTTTTGATTACAAATAGGTTACAATCCTCCTGTCCTCGCGAGACAGAATCTAAACAAGGAGGCTGGAAGGATGCGTTTTAATTTCTGCTCTATCTGGCAGATTCTTTGCCAGATCGGCGGCTTTGGCTGCTAAAATTTGATATTTCGCGTCCCGGAAAACCGGGGCGCTTTTCTTTTGCTGAATCGTAAACCATGTAAAATTTCAGGTTGACAAGTGATGTGCGGTGTGATAACGTAGGCAGGAACGTTATTGTACGAATTGACAATGAACAATTGACATGGTGTCCCTTCGGGACAGTTTTGAAATTTTTTGTATCGCTATCGAAACAGCCGCCTAATTGTCAATTGTCAACTGTCAATTGTCAATTGATTCCGGAGGTGTCCCATGGCGACGAAAGATCAGATTCTCTCCCTGCTGCTGTCCTGCCGGGGGAGTTACCTCTCCGGGGAGGAGCTGGCCCAGAGTCTGGGCGTGTCCCGGGCGGCGGTCTGGAAGGGCGTAAAGGCCCTGAAAGAGGCGGGCTTTCCCATCAATGCCCAGCAGAACCGGGGCTACCGTCTGGAAACCGGGCTGGACATTCTCTCCTCACCCGGGATCCTCGGCCTGCTGGACAGCGGGCTTCCCTATAAAATCGACCTGCGCCCCTCCGTTACCTCCACCAACGCCCTCCTGCGGGAACAGGCGGCCCAGGGGGCTGCTGAGGGCACAGTGCTGGTCTCCGGCTCCCAGAGCCAGGGCCGGGGGCGGCTGGGCCGCAGCTTCTTCTCCCCGGCGGACACCGGAGTCTATCTCAGCGTCCTGCTGCGTCCGGGCTTTGAAACTCCCGCCGACGCCGCCCGACTGACCACCATGGCCGCCCTGGCCGCCTGTGAGGCGGTTTCGGAAATCGCCGGGCGGCAGGCCCAGATCAAATGGGTCAACGACGTGTTTCTGGATGGCCGCAAGGTGGCCGGAATACTGACGGAGGCGTCTGTATCCTTAGAGGACGGAAGTCTGGATTACGTGGTCCTGGGCGTCGGCTTCAACCTGTATGCCCCCGCCGGCGGCTTCCCCCCGGAAATCGCCGGCACCGCCGGGGCCATTCTCCCCGCCCCGCTGGACAACGGCAAGAACGCGCTGACCGCCGCGTTCCTGAACCGCTTCTGGGTGCTCTATCAGGACCCCATAGGCTATGAAGAACGCTACCGGCAGCGCTGCCTGGTGCTGGGCCGGGATATCTGGGTCATTACCCCCAGGGGGCAGCGGCCCGCCAAAGCCCTGGATCTGGACCGGCGCTGCGGTCTGATCGTAGAATACCCGGACGGTACCCGGCAGACCTTAAAGGCCGGGGAAGTCCGTATTCGGGAAAAGAAAGGATAGATCAAAATGGAAACAAAGAAAATGAAAACCCTGGACATGGTGTATATCGCCCTGTTCGCCTGCCTGATGGCCATCTGCTCCTGGATCTCCGTCCCCGGGGAGGTCCCCTTTACCCTACAGACCATGGGCGTATTTCTGGCCATCGGTTTGCTTGGCGGCAAGCGGGGGACGCTGGCCGTATTGGTGTACATCCTCATGGGCGCGGTAGGGCTTCCCGTGTTCTCCGGATTTACCGGCGGCATTGGCAAGCTGGTTGGCGTTACCGGAGGCTATATCGTAGGCTTTCTGGCCTCCGCTCTGGTGATGTGGGCCATGGAGGCGCTGCTCGGCAGGAAGAAGTGGGTGCTGGCTCTCTCCATGGTGGTTGGCCTGCTGATCTGCTACGCTTTCGGCACCGCCTGGTTTATGGTGCTCTACACCAGCTCCAAGGGTGCTATCACCCTGGGCGCGGTACTGGGTATGTGCGTCATTCCCTACATCATCCCGGACGCCATCAAAATCGCCGTCGCCCTGCTGCTGACGAACATTCTGAAGCGTTTTGTCAAGTGATCCTTATTCTCCCGGACCGTGCCGTTTTTCGGCACGGTTTTCTCTTTCTTTTTCACATCTTTTGTGATATAATCAGGAAAATGTTGGTTTCGGAGGGGAAAAGTTATGGAAACCCAGATGAAAATTCTGCATTTTCTGCCCAGAAACACCTTCAGCGGGGCGGAGAATGTGGTCTGCCAGATCATCGCCATGTTCCGGGGCGAGATCAACATGGTCTATTGCTGTCCCGACGGCCCCATCCGGGAGTCTCTGCGGGAGCGGGATATTCCCTTTCTTCCCATGAACGCCTTTTCGGTGGGCGAGGTCCGGCGGCTGATCCGGCAGGAAAAGCCCGACCTCATTCAGGCCCACGACATGCTTTCCTCCGTGGTCTGCGCCGCGGCCTGCGGGCGAACGCCCCTGGTCTGCCATATCCACAACAATAACTTCAACTCCCGGGGCCTGACTCTGAAAACCGCTCTGTTCCTTCCGGCGGCGAAAAAGGCGAAGCATATCTTCTGGGTTTCCCCTTCCGCCATAGAGAGCTTCTATTTCCGAAGAGCCGTAGCCGCCAAAAGCTCCGTGCTGCGCAACACCATCGACCCCCAGGCCCTGCGGCAGCGGGCCGAAAACGCGCCGGATCAGAGGAAAAGCCATGTGGTATTCATTGGCCGGATGTCCGAGCCGAAGAACCCTCTGCGGATGCTGAAGGTCCTGGAAAAGCTTGCGGAGCTTGTGCCGGACCTGGACGCAAAGGTCATCGGCAGCGGCGAGCTGGAGCAGCAGGTCCGCTCCGCCTGGGCGCAAAGCCCCGCCAAGGACCATATCCAGCTTCTGGGCTTTCAATCCAACCCCTACGGACTGCTGCGAAACGCCGGTCTGATGCTCATGACCTCCCTCTGGGAGGGAACGCCAATGTGCGCATTGGAAGCTATGGCCCTGGGTGTCCCCATTGTCAGCACCCCCGTAGACGGATTGTGCGATCTGGTGGAGCCGGGTAAGACGGGCTTTCTGGAATCCACCGATGATGCTCTGGCCCGGAGCTGCGCCCGGATTCTGCGGGATCCGGCCCTGCGGCAGGCTCTTTCCGAAAATACCCGTTCCAAAGCGGAGCAGCTTTTGGATCTGGAACGCTACAAGCAGTCCCTGCGGGCTGTGTATGAATCAGGAGGCACCCTATGAGAATTGTGCAGATCATCCCCACCTTCGGCGTGGGCGGCGCGGAGACCATGTGTGAGGGGCTGTGCCGTCAGCTGCAAAAGGACGGCCATGCGGTTTCCGCCGTCAGTCTCTCCGGGGACAGGACCATGATTTCGGACCGTCTGGAACAGGCGGGCGTCCCTCTTTACTTTCTGGACAAGGCCCTTGGCTCCGGCTTTCAGTGCGTGGGGCAGCTGAAAAAGCTGCTGCAAGAGCTGCGCCCCCAGGTGATCCACACCCATCTGCACGCCCTGAAATACGCAGCCCTGGCATCCCGCAATATTCCCATTGTCCATACCGTCCACAACCAGGCGGCCCAGGAGGCCGTATTCCTGGATCAGCAGATCGGCAAATACCTCTTCCGCCGGGGCAAGGCCCAGCCCGTGGCCCTGACCCGGGAGGTACGGCAGTCCATCGTAGAGCTTTACGGCCTGCCGGAAGCAGAGATTCCCATTATCACCAACGGCATCGACCTGTCCCGCTGCGGTGAGAAAAGCGACTATGCCCTCCACTACCCTGTGGAGCTGCTGCACGTGGGCAGGTTCTTCCCCCAGAAAAACCACGAGGTACTGGTCCAGGCGGCGGCTATTCTGAAAAAACGGGGCTGCAATGTGCGGATCCGCTGCTGCGGCGACGGTCCGCTGGTGGAGGACATTCAAAGTCAGGTCCAGGCGGCAGGGCTTTCCGGGCAAATCGTTTTCGAGGGCGTCTGTGACGACATTCTGGACCGCATGGCTCAGGCGGATATCTTCCTGCTGCCCTCCAAGTGGGAGGGCATGCCCATGACCGTTATCGAGGCCATGGGTACGGGGCTTCCCGTCGTCGCCTCCCGGGTCGGCGGCGTACCCGATATGGTCACGGACGGCGAAAGCGGCCTGCTGATCCCGCCCACGGCGGAAGCCTTGGCCCAGGCCATCGAGCGGCTCGTCAAGGACGAGGCTCTGCGGGAGCGTCTGGGCACTCAGGCCAGGCAGGAGGCCCGGCGGTTTTCCATTGAGGCTATGGCCCAAGGCTATGAAGCCCTTTACGCCCGTCTGACGGAGGGCGCTGTCCTATGAAGCTCCAAAAGTACATTGCCGAGGGCTGCCGTTCCCTTGGAAAGCTCTTCAGCCCTGCCCCCGTGGGAGCGGACAAGGCGCTGGAGACCATCTGGCCGGATTCCGGCGGCAGCTGCGTTTCAGGCCGCGGGGCGGATTGGCTGAACGCTCAGGTGGATCTAAGCATCATTATCCCCTGCTACAACAACGCCCCCTATCTAAAAGCCTGTATGGACTCGGTGCTGCATCAGGAAACGGCCTACAGCTTTGAGGCCGTGGTCGTTGACGACGGCTCTACCGATGAGACTCCGGCCATTCTGGATCTCTACCGGGAGGACCCCCGGGTCACGCTGCTGCGGCAGGAGAACAAAGGCCACTCCGGAGCCAGAAACGCGGGGCTGACCCTCTGCCGGGGCCGCTATATCCTCTTCCACGACAGCGACGATACCCTGCTGCCCGGCAGCGTCGACGCCCTGCTGCGCTGCGCCTTTGAAAATGACGCGGATATTGCCTTGGGGGGCTATGTCTGCAAGGATCCTTCCGGGAATATTACTCCCGGGAAAACCTTCCCCGCCGGGGCGATCACCGACCGGGAAACCGTCCCCGGCATGACCTGCGGCAAAGCCTTTCGCCGCGGTCTGTGGGAAAAACTGCAATTTCCCATGGGCTACTGGTATGAGGACTCCGTAATTTCCCAGATCCTACTGCCCATGGCGGCAAACATCTACGCCATCGGCGCCCCTGTTTTCGCCTATCTTCTGAATCCCCAGGGCGTTTCCGCCGCCTCTCAGGGGCGGCCCAAGGCGCTGGAAAGCCTCTATGTCACCCGGCGGCTGCTGGAAGAGCGGGCCGCCTTTGGCCTGCGCTATGACGCGGACGCCTATACCCACTTTCTGCACATGGTACTGCTGACCTACCACCGGACGCGGCTTCTGGGGAAAAACGTGCCTTACGGGATCTTTCTCTGCCAGCGGCAGCTGCAAAAGCGATACTTTTCCGGTATGCGCGCTGAACGCTTCGCTTCTCTGGCCCAGGCGCTGGAAAAGGGACAGTTCCGGCGGTATCTGTGGCTGTGCGAAACACTCTGGCTGCGAAACCGGATGGGAGGGTAAGCTATGAAATTTTACATTGCGGTTCCTGTCTACAAAGCCGAGGCCTTTCTCGAGGACTGCGTGAATTCCGTGCTGACCCAGACTGTTCAGAATTTTGAGATCGTCCTGGTGGACGATGGCTCCCCGGACGGTTCCGGGGCCTTGTGCGACGGGTTCGCCGCCCGGGACGGACGCATCCACGTCATCCATCAAAAAAACACGGGCGCCTACGGTGCCCGCCGGACAGCGATCCATTTTCTGCTGGACCATGGCAGCCCTGAGGACCGGGCGGTCTTTCTGGACGCGGACGACAGTCTGAAGCCCAGTGCCCTGGAAACGATTCAGCGCTGTATCGAAGAAACCGGCGCAGATCTGGTGTTTCTGGGGGAAGACCAGGTTTTTGAAGGCCATATTCTGCGGCCGTTTCCGGTGAACATGGCCTATGTCGGCACGGTCACGGACCGGCGGCAGCTCTACAAGATCGTTTTCCGGGACGGCTGGTACAACCCTTTGTGGAAAAAGGTCCCGGCCCTTTCCCTGCTTCCCCAGGAGGACCATCCGGAGTACTATTCCATTCGCTTCGGGGAGGACCTGCTGCAAAGCATCCCTTTGTACCGGGACTGCCGGAAAGCCGTTTTCCTGCCGGACAGTCTGTACAACTACACCCAGAACCCCAACTCCGCCACCAACGGCCTGGGGTACGAGAAATACGAGGTCACGTCCCTGGTGCTGGAAACCTGCTGGAATTTTCTGAAGGAACAGAACGTCTGGACGGAGGCGGATTTTGACGAATACATGGCCTGGCTTCGCCGCCTGACGCGGTTCCAGGTCTGGCTGGTTGCAAAATTTTCCACAACCATATCCAACCGCCGCGGCCTGCTGCGGCAGATCGCCGAGGACGGCTTTTACGCCAGGATCATCGCCACCGCCCCCAAAAAAGATCTTTGTCTCCGGCTGATGCAGAAAAAACGCTTCCGCACCCTGTGCCTGTTTGGCACCGGAATGCGGAAGCTGGGGAATCTGCGGAGAAGGGCGAATAAAATTGACAATTGACAATTCAGGAGCGTCATTCGGAAGAAGACCAAAGGAATTCAATTCTGTCCCGAAGGGACACTATAATTGTCAATTGTTCATTGTCAATTGTCAATTGTTTACTTCCCTCTCTTCACCTCTCTGCAATACAGCCCGTGCCGGTTGCAGTACCAGTAGAGCTTTCCCCTTCCCCGGTTAAAGAAGTGGGCCTCGGGATTTCCCTCGGGGTAGAGCTTGACGATCTCCGCCCGATCCAGGGTCACATAAGCCAGGAAGGAAATATGGTGCTCCCGGGTCATAGGATGGTCCAGGGAGACGAACCACTCGTCCTCCACCTTTTCCACCCCGCAGTCCCCTTCCTCCGCCTCCAGCGGCGGAAGGGAGACGCCGCAGCAGGAGAGCATGGCCTCTCCCGCCGCGCAGATCACATTGCCACACACTGGGCAAACATAGAATTTGCTCCGCAGCATGTTGGCCGCGCGGTTCTGATTGCTTAAGGTCCGGCCGGACAGCAGCTCCGGTACGGAAACCTGAAGCGCCCCGGCCAGAGACTCCAGCAGAGTGATATCCGGCAGGCCCCGGCCCGTCTCCCATTTGGAAATTGCCTTATCGCTGACCCCCAGCGTCTCCGCCAGCTGGGCCTGGGTCAGCTTTTTCTTTTCCCGCAGCGCCTTGATGGCGGCGCCGGTAACATAATGGTCCATTGCATGACCTCCTTTTCGCCGCTATTATAGCGCCCGCTGCCCCGTGCCGCAACCTACGCTTCGTAGAGCGTTTTTTCGCAGCAAACCAAAAAAGGCAACTACATACAAGAGCGTTGCCAGCAGCCAGCAAATGGGATAGGAAATATAGATTGCCTCCACTGTTCCCCTGGGAATCGCATAGGCGTAAATCCAGACAATGCGGAACAGGCAGGAGCAGGCCACGGAGATCGCCAGGGGTATCTTTGTGTCCCCCAGCCCCAGCACACAGCCGCCGGAGACATTCATGGCCGCCAGAAGACCATAGGGCAGGCACATAAAGGCCATCCGCACTCTGGCCGCCTGAGCAATCATGGGGTCCGCCGTGTACAGCGCCGTCAGGAGATCCGCCGCGGCGTACAGCGCCAGGCCCAAAAGCTCACCCAGCGCCAGCACGCAAAGTGTCACGCCGCGCTGAATCTTCCTGGTCCGCACAATGTCACCCGCCGCGTAATTCTGGGAGATAAACACCGTAGCGGCGCTGGAAAAGCCCACAAAGCTGACGCAGATCAGCCCTTCTATGGAGGAGGCCACCGCGTTTCCGGAAATCACGCTTTCCGGGAAGCCGTTGATGGCGCTCTGCATCACCACGCCGGAAAGATTCATGACCACGCTCTCCAGACTGGAGGGCAAACCGATCCGGAAAACCTCGCCGAAGCCCGTAAAAAGCCGAAGCCGCCGGATCTGAACGCGTTTCTGGAAAAAGGCAAAATAGCAGAATACAGCCGACGCACCGCAGACCTGGGACAGCACCGTAGCCACCGCCACGCCCGCCACATCCCACCGGAACGCAATGACGAACAGCAGATTGAGGCCCAGATTCAGCAGACCGCAGGCGGCTTCGATCACAAAGGGCAGGAAGGAATTTCCCTCCGCGTTGGACACGGCGGAGAGGAACTGGAAGCACACCATAAAGGGCAGCGACAGCAGATAAATGCCAAAGTACTGCGCGGCCCGGGGCAGCAGGCTCTGGGGGCAATGCATCCGTTCCAGCAAAAACGAGGCCCCGGGGATCACCGCCGCCGCGGCCGCACCGCCGATGCAAAGCGCCGTCAGCGGAATGCTGTGCAGCAGCTTCGAGACGCCCTCCCGGTCTCCGCGTCCGGTCCTCTGTCCCGCCAGAATGCTGATGCCCGTGCCAAGCCCCGACACGGCGCTGACAATCAGGCTGATGATGGCCGAGCAGGCCCCTACTGCCGCCATAGCATTGTCGCTGCCGTACCGGCCAACGACCATGGTGTCCACGCTGGTAAACAACATCTGCAAAAAAACGGTGCCCATAATGGGCAGCGCAAACAGCAGCATCCCCATAACCACATTCCCATGCAGCGGATCCACCGCCATGTTTCTTCTTTTCATTGACTTTACCTGCCTCCCGGGTTAAGATAGGGACAGTATAAAGTATCCCGTAACAGGATAGTCAAGAGGGAATTTTATGAATACAGGAGAATTTGCCGCCTTTTGCGGCGTTGACAAAAAAACGCTGTTCCACTATGACGCTATCGGTCTGCTGAAGCCCGCTGCCGTCCGGGAAAACGGCTACCGGGAATACCGGCCGGAACAGATCCACGACATGGACATGATCAAAATATTTCAGGCTTCCGGCTACACGCTCTCGGAGATCCGGCAAATGCTTCTCGCCGCGCCCGCCCAGCGCCCGGAGCTGATGCGGCAGGCCCAAAGGCGCATTGCGATCCAGCTGGAACGCCTGACCGAAATGCAATCTTATCTGGAAGGCAAACAGGCTTTTCTCGCGGAGTACCGCTCCATGCCCCCGGATGGCTTCCGGATCGAAACGCGCGCCCTTTCCTTCGCCCTGAAGGATGTGGATTCCCCGGAAACGCATTTTTTCAGCTTTCTGCGGGACAGGCTTTACGCATCCTTTCTGCTGGAACCTGGGAAAAAAATCCGGCTGTGCCGTTTCACGGAGGACGGCAGCCACCATATCCAGGGTACCGCTATCCGCTTTTTCCTGCAAACCGCCTCCTATGACCCAAACCTGGAAGCGCGTATCCAGGAAAAGCTGACCGGCTTTCAGTTCCCCGGCAGATATCCCTGGTTTGTGGAAAATCTGCCCCACTTTCTTCTGGAGGACCCCGAAAGCGCCCTGCTGCGGATCACAGTATTCCGGGCGGAATAATAACAGGACCCGATGCGCTGCCGCGCATCGGGTTACATTTTACCAATCCGAATTCCAGTCCGTATCACCGCTGTCCCAGGAGTCGCCGCTGTCCCAGTTGAAATCGGAATCGCTGTCGGAGTCCGATTTCTGGGCGTCCCGGTAGAAATCCGTATCCTCAAAGTCCGAAAATTGGGTAGCCGCGTCCCAGGTGGGGGTGAAATAGAAGTCCTCGGCAATAGAGGGGTGCTGTAAGGGTTCCGGCAGAGCCTGCATATCGATGGAGCGCCAGTCGTCGTCCTCATAAACGTACCAGTCCTGGAAATAGTAGTCCCCCAGGTGGTAGAAGACCTCGTCCTCCGCCCGGTAATAGCCCTTGGGAATGGCAGCAGAAACCTGCTCATCCTGGTAGAACAGGGTATTGGCGAAATCCTCCCCCCCGAAGCCCTCCTGATAGGCATCCGAAAGGAAGCAGTCCGCCGCCAGGGAAGGGTGCCGCAGAGCATCGGGCAGAGACCCGAACGCCGCCCGCTCCCACTGACCGTTCCAGCGGAACCAGTCCGTGTCATAGTCCGTATCGAGGTGGTAATAGAGGTCACCGCTGCGGTAGTAGCCCACGGAAGACGTCATACCCGCGGCCAGATCCCCGGCATAGACGGAGGCGGCAAAATCCGGGCAAGGCAGGGCGCTGTCCCAGCTTTCTCCGTCATAATAGGCCTTGCCCTGCTTCCGGGTCTCCAAAGGGTCCGGCACATCCGCCAGCTCCAGAGGCCCTTCCCAGCCCGACGCGCCGCAGCGGAACCAATTGTACCCGTCATAGTCCTGGGCGCTGTAGTAAAAAGCCGTTCCCTCGTAGGTATAGTAGCCGGCTTTGGGGTCGTTGTGGGTAAGGACCGCGCCAAGGCCCAGCAGAAGCGCGAGAAACGCCCCGATTCCGCCTGCGGCCACAAGGATCAGCGCCAGGAGATTTCCCAGGCAGCCCTTTCCTTTTTTCGGCTGCTGTCCGGAAGCCGCCTGCCGCTTTTTCACGTTCAGCATTTTCTGCTGGGTGATCTCCTGCTTCAGCCGCTGGAACAGCTCATTGACGGCATAAGCCTGGTCCGTGCCCTGATAGCGGACGGCCCGCTGCCCGTCGGCCTTGTTTTTATAGACAATGTAGTTACCGGTCGCCGCGTCAAAATAAATGCCGAAGGCCCTCGGCTCCCGGATATCCTTCCCGATGAAGAAACGGGTGGTCTCCTCCGGCGGCAGCCCCTTGCTCTCGTACCACCGCTTCAGCTCCTCGATCGTCAGCGGCTGGTCCCCGCTGGACCGCCGGACATTGGGATTCGGCGCGCCGCAGCTGGGGCACACCGATTCGGTATCATTCATCATGGTCCCGCAGAATTCACACTTGATCTTCATAAAATCCCTTCCTTCCCGGAAAACAAAGCCCTTCCTTTTTCAGTATACCTGAAAAGGGAAGGGTTGTAAATAGTACTTTGGTATAATGTTTTCCGGTGGATCACTGCCGCATGTGCCGCACGACCGTCTCATAGGCCGGAACACTGGAAAGGCCGCCATAGACGCAGGTGGAAAGGCTGGCCGCGGCAGAGGCAAAGGACGCAATCTCCGTCAGCTCCGGCCCTGTCAGATCCTCCGGCCGTTTTCCGGTTTTCAGGATCTGACCGACAGCGCTTCCTCCAAAGATATCCCCCGCGCCTGTGGTATCCACAGGCTTGACAGCAATGGTTCTTGCATAGCCTGCCCCATTGGCGTTTGCGAAATACGCGCCCCTGGGGCCCAGTGTCACAAAGACCAGCTTGACGCCGAACTCCCGCAGCAGCTTCTCCGCGCCCTCCTCCGGGCCGCAATTCCAGAGGAACGCTACCTCTTCATCGCTGATTTTTACGATATCCGCCTGGGCGAGGCCCCAGAGAATGGCCTCTCTGGCCCGGTCCGTATCCGGCCAAAGTGGCAGACGCAGATTGGGATCGAAGGAAATCAGCTGCCCCCGCCGCTTTGCATAAGCTACCAGCGCGCGGGTAGTCTCCGCAGCCGGTTCGTCCGTCAGGCTCAAAGTACCGAAATGGAAAATCTTTGCCTGGTCCATCAGTTCCAGTCTGCATTCGGAAAAGAGAAGCCGGGTATCCGCTCCGGGTTTCCGGGCAAAGCTGAAATGCCGGTCGCCGGTGGAATCCAGGGTCACAAAAGCCAACGTCGTAAATACGGAAGGATCCCGCACAACGCCCTCCGTATGGATACCGCAGGCAGACAGACTTTTTACCAGCAGCTCTCCGAAGGTATCCGTGCCAACCTTTCCCAAAAACGCGGTTTCCGCACCGTACCTGCTCAGCGCCGCCAGAAAATTGCAGGGCGCGCCGCCGGGATGCGCCGCCATGGTGGGGTAGCCCTCCGGGTCCGTGCGCAGGGCAGCAAAATCAATCAGCAGCTCCCCCATTGCCACGACATCAATACGCTTCGGTTCCATAAGCTCACCCCTGGGCCGGCTCCACATCAATCAGGACCTTCATAGTGGTTTCCCGGTTGGCTTCAATATATTTATAAGCATCCAGGTATTTTTCAAAGGGGAAATGGGCGCTCTGCAAGGGCTTCAGCCGGACCTTTCCCTCCTCCACCAATCGGATAGCCTCTACATAATCCTCATGCCGGTACATCATGGTGGTGTCCAGATCAAGCTCGTGGTCATTCAGGGTAAACAGGTCCGCGCTGGCCATACCGGCAAACACCGCCACCAGAATAAGCTTGCTGCCCTTCCGGGCGCAGCGGATGGCCTGGTTGATGGTCACATTGTTGCCGGCGCAGTCGTAGATCACGTCCGCCTTATCCGGACCAAAGGCATCCACCAGCGCCTTGCCGAATTCCACCTTCTTCGTATTGACCGCATGATCCACGCCGCACTGCTTTGCCAGCGCCAGACGGTAGTCGGAAACATCCGTGATGAGAACACTTTCCGCCCCCAGGGCCTTGCAGGTCTGGGCCAGCAGAATGCCGATGGGGCCGCAGCCCAGAATGGCCACCTTGGCCCCCTGCAGCTCCGCAAAGCGCCGGGCCGCATGGACCGTCACCGCCAGCGGCTCGATCATAGCGCCGTCGTCATAGGACATCTCCTGGGGCAGCGGAGTCACCTTTGCCTGATCCACGCAGAAGTACTCGCTGGCGGTGCCAGTGGTCTGGAAGCCCATGACCTTCAGCTCCTCGCACAGATTGTACTTTCCATGGCGGCAGGGGTAGCACTTTCCGCAGACCACCTGGGGTTCAATGGTCACCTTCTGGCCGGGGACAAAAGCGGTCACGCCCTCGCCCACCGCCGCCACCTGGCCGGACACCTCGTGCCCCTGGGTCACGGGGTAGGATGTGCCGCTGTGTTCGCCGTAATACACATGGATATCGCTGCCGCAGACACCGATGCGCTTGATCTTCACCAAAACCTGCCCCGGGCCGGGCACAGGGATCTCGATATCCCGAAAAATGATCTCTGCCTCATGCCCATCCTTCGCCGGCCGGGTCATGACCTGCTGTTTCATGGTTGCCATATGCTCAGCTCCTTTTCAGTCGACCAGAGTGCCCGTTAGAGGCAGCCAGTCCAGAATCTTGCGGATGTAGGGATCCCAGAAATCAAAGTTGTGGACACCGGGCCCCTCTTCATAGGTCAGGTCTACTCCCAACGAGCGGGCGTAGTCCCGGAAGGTAACATTGCTCTCGTAAATGAAGTCCTCCGTACCGCAGCACTGGTACAGCTTCGGCAGCTCCACGCCCTCTTCGACCCTTGTTTTCAGAATCGTACGAATATCATGCTTGACAGGGTCATAGAATTCGTTGTTCATACCATATACGCTCTTTGTCCAGAGATACGAATAGGTCTCCACAGGACCGGGGGTATGGATGTCTTCAATGGGCATCAGGCCGCCGGACAGGCTCGCCGCCGCGGCATACTCCTGCGGATTCAGCAGGGCCGCCTTGAAGGCTCCGCCGCCGCCCATGGAAAGTCCCGCAATGAAATTGTGTTCCCGTTTGGGAGACAGCGGCAAAAAGCTCTGCAGCATTGTCGGGAGTTCTTTTGTCAGGTAGCTGAAATAGTTGCCGCCCCAGGGATTGTCGGCATACATACTGTTGTATCCGTCTGGCATGACCACAGCAAGGTTTTTCTCCATGGCATAGCTCTCAATTCTGGAAAACCGCTGCCAGTCGCTTTCGTCTGCCGAAAAGCCATGGAGCAGCCAGAGAACCTGGTACTTCTTTCCGTCATGTGGGAACTGTGTTGCGGATTCAAAGAAGCAGTTATTGGAATCCGGCAGGGGCAGCACCACGTTTACATTCACACTGCGGAACAATTCCTTGGAAAACAGTTTGCATTGGATCAGCGCCATAGCTTATCTCTCCTTTTTCAGTTGTTGATATACTTTTCAATTGTCCTTAAAGCAGCTTCTGGACCGGCGATCATTTCCGTAAAATAGCCCTCTATCTTCTCGCCCAGTCCGGCCTTGTAGAGATCAATGCCGAAGATGCTCTCGTTGGAAAGGTAGGGTCTCAGCTCCCCGTGATAGCTTTCAGGGCTGCCCAGCTTTACATGCCGGAGGGCTTCATGGATCTCCGGCACCAGCGGATCCGGAGCCAGCTCAAATGGGCTTCCCTGGTCGTCCACACCCATGGCATAGCGGAAGAAGCCCGCAATGCCCAGAGGGATGGCCACCAAAGCGGAAGCGGTGCCGTCCTTGGCAGCATAGGACTTGATGGTCTCGCCGAACCGGACGGAAAGGCCCTGGGAAGCATCCGTTGCCAGACGGAGGTTGGTGTCGCCCAGATAGAGGTTCTGGAAGCGTTCAAACACCTCATCCGCAAAGGCCTTCGGGGAAAGGATCCCCGGATCCGGGACCACCGGCATACCCTCGTCAAAAACCACGCGTCTCGCCATTTTCAGCGTTACCGGCAGATTCCGCAGCATATCCGCGAAGCGCTCCTGCCCCAGCACGACGCCCAAAGGCCCAACCGCCGTATGGGCGGGGTTCAAGCAGGCCGTCACCTTCATGCGCTCCGACTTACGGACCGTCTCAAAGTCCCCCATATATACACCGAAACCTTTCTCCAGGGCCGGACGTCCGTTGGGGAACCGGTCCTCAATGACCAGATACTGGGGCCGCTCAGCGTTGGCAAAGGGGGCAATATACGTCCGCTTGCCTGTGACCACCGGCTGCATATCCGCAATGCCCATGTTCTCCAGATCCCGGGCAATCTCCTCCGAGGGCCGGGGGGTGATCTTGTCGATCATCGTCGAATCGAAGGCCACGTTCTCTTCCCGTTCCAACCAATCCAGGAACGCCTGCTCCACAAAATTGCCCGTCTGCCAGGCTCTCGCCATGGTCAGGACGGATTCCCGCAGCAGCTTGCCGTTTCCGGCGCAGTTGTCCATGGATACCAGCGCCACCGGGGTGCCGCCCGCCAAAAAGCGTTCGTGCAGCATGGCCGTCAGAACGCCCATGGCCCCGACTGCCCTGTCCGGGCCGCCCGCAATATCCGCCGCCACATAGCCCAGCCAGCTGCCGTCCGGATTTTTCAGGGCGTAGCCCTTTTCCGTAATGGTGAAGGACACCAGCTGCAGTGAGGGGGCCCTAAAGATTTCCTTCAGCCGCGCCCACTGGGCCGCGTCTGCGCACTGGGCTTTGACAGCCTCCGCAAAAGAGCCAAGCACCCGCACATCCCTTGTTCCGTCCGGATTCAGGATTACCTGCAAGCCCAGATTGTCATAGGGACGGTAAATTTTGTCCACCACGTCATAGTCAAAGGTCTCCACGCAGGTGATCCCTCTGTCCAGCAGCCCCTGCTCCAGCAGCCCGTCCGCAATACCGCCGATAAACACCCGGAAAATATTTCCGATGCCGAAGTGTACCCACTTTGGGGCCTCTACGGCTTTTTTTTGGGCGGCAGGGACATCGTAGGTGGGCATCTGGATTCCCGCAGCCCGCCAGGGTACAGAATTTTCAATGCCCGTAAGCGTTAATTTCATAGGAACGCTCCCTTTCAAGCAAAAAACTCATCTCACTTTGGGGATTGCAGCAATAATATCGTCAAACGCCTCAAAAGTCTTCTGTTGGGGGCGGTTGATAAACGCATGCACCATTCCCTTATAAATATGGTATTCCACATCCACACCGGCATCCTGCAGCCGTGCCGCGTACATCAACGCCTGATCCAACAGTGGGTCACACTCCGCGGAAATAAAGCAGGCAGGCGGAAGGCTCGTCAAGTCTTTTGCCAGCAACGGCGAAGCATAGGGAGATTCGGCATCCTCCGGTTTTTCAAAATAGTAATCAATCATACCATTTTCACTGTTCATCGTTAGGAAATACCCGCCATCACCATAGCGCAGTTCCGAGGCGGTGCGGTAGCCGATTTTGAAAACCGTTGCCGGGAAAATCGGAAATTGCTTGTGAATAACAGGCCCCTGGCGATCCCGGCTTAGCAATGTCATAACAATAGCCAGATTGCCGCCCGCACTGTCGCCGCAAACTGTCAGGCTCTGCTCCGGTGCGCCGCCAAATTCTGCCGCATTTTCTGAGGCCCAGACCAAAGTATCATAGCAGTCCTCAACCCCCTTGGGAAATAGGTTTTCAGGGGCAAGGCGGTATTCCGGCGTGACCACCAGCACCTTGCCGTACTTTGCAAAATACCTGGGCACATAATCATACACATCCACAGAGTTCATTGTCCAGCCACCGCCATGGTAGAATACCATAACTGGGAAGGACCCCTCGCCCTCCGGGCAATAAACCCGCACCGGAATATCATGGTCCTGCTTATGAATCACAGTATTCACCGTTTTCACCTGCATGATATGATTAAAACAATATGTGTTCTTCCACAGCAGCGTCAGTCCGGTAATGGTTTCGAAGTTCATCCGAATTCTGCATTCTGTAGGATGCTCCAGATCGAACTCCTGACTTTCATCAATCACAGCATCCGGCGCAGCCTCACCATAGGAAGGCTCCAGAAACTTTCGATAATGCTTGTAATCCATCATCTTACTTCTTTCCTTTCTTAAACAGATTCAGTCGGAACAGATTGTGCTGGTAGCTGTCCAGAACGACCGCCATCAGGAACACGCCGCCTGTAATAACCATGCGGACATACTCGTTAACACCGCCCAGGGTCAGACCGTTGGTCAGCATGGTAATGAGGATCACACCGCCCACCGCCTTGACGACCGCGCCTTCGCCGCCGGCGAAGCTGACGCCGCCGATAACCAGCGCGGACAGCACATCCATATCCAGGGAAGCGCCGGAGGTGGGGTTGCCGGAGCCTACACGCCCCGCCATCAGCAAGCCCGCTACGCCACACAGAGCGCCGCAGATGGTATAGGCCGCAATAAAGACCTTATCGGCATTGATGCCGGACAGACGGGACGCTTCCCGGTTGGAACCGGTGGCAAAAATCTGACGGCCGAAATAGGTGTAGGTGAAAATGATGTGCATGATGATCAGAATCACACCGGCCAGGATGATGGGTACCGGAATGGGGCCAACGGTTCCCTGATAGAACACCTTAATGCTGGCAGGAATACCGGAGATAGGCAGGCCGCCGCAGATCAGATAGGCCATGCCGCTGATGATGGTGGACAGAGCCATTGTGCCGATCATGGGAAGGATCTTCGTCTTATTGATGATCACACCGGTCACAAAGCCGATCAAAGTATTGACTGCAATGGTAATTACAATCACAATAGGCCATGCCACGCCTGCTTTAACGGAAAGTAGTGCAATCAGAACAGAGGAAAACGCGACGCAGGAACCCATAGAAAGGTTCAGGCCGCCGACGATCAGCAGCGACATTTCGCCCATGCCGAGAATCGCCATAATGCAGGACTGCCGCAGAATATTCAGAATATTGTTGACCTTGATAAAAGCCGGGTTGATTGCTGTGAAAATCGCACCCATCAGGATCAGAATGACAAAAATCGTATTTTCCTTAATAATATTGGCCGCTTTTTTCATAGTGAAGCACCTCTTTCTTTACACGCTCTCGCCGGATGCGAGGGTAAGGACCTTTTCCTGGGTATACTCGGCATGCTCCAGCTTGCCCATGAGCCTACCCTCATACAGCACCAGCATGCGGTCTGTAATGCTGATCAGCTCTTCCATTTCAGAGGAAATCACCAGGATTGCCTTTCCCTGTTCTGTCAGTTCATTGATCAGATGGTATATCTCCTGCTTTGCGCCTACGTCCACGCCTCTTGTCGGCTCATCCAGAATCAGCACATCACAGTTATTTGCCAGCCACTTTGCCAGCACCACCTTCTGCTGATTGCCGCCGGAAAGATTGCCCACCAGCTGCTCGGCAGAGGGTGTTTTGATATGCAGCGCCTCGATCTGCTCCCGGGTGATCTGCTGCTCCTTTTTCCGCTGCACAAAGCCCGCCTTATTAGAAATTTTTTTCAGAATAGCCAGCACCGTGTTTTCCCGGATACTCTTGCGAAGCAGCGCGCCATTGACTTTCCGATCCTCCGGCACCATGCCAATTCCCAGCTTTACCGCATTCTTTGGAGACCGGATATCGACTTTCTTCCCGTTCAGAAAAACCTCACCGCTCGTCTTCGGTACAGCTCCGAAAATCAACTGGGCGTATTCCGTCCGCCCGGCCCCTACCAGGCCGCCCAGGCCCAGGACTTCACCCCGATGGAGCTGTAGCGAAAAAGGCTCCACGCCATTTCCGCCCAGATCCCTGGTCTCCAGCAGAAGCTCGCCCATTTTCTCATGGTCCCGCTCCACGCTGCTTCGGTTCAGCTCCCGGCCGACCATGTAAGAGATTAGTTGGTCCTTGCTCACGTCTTTTGTTTCCTTCGTCGTGATATAGCAGCCATCCCGCATAACCGTAACCCGGTCCGCAACCTCATACAGCTCGTCCAATCTGTGGGAGATATAAATAATGGTAACGCCCTGCTGCTTCAGATCCCGGATAATGCGGAATAGCACGGAAACTTCCCGTTCGGTCAGCGGCGCCGTAGGCTCGTCCATAATCACAAGCTTTGCCTTCCGGGCAATGGTCTTTGCGATCTCAACGAGCTGCTGGTATGCAGTTGGCAGAGTTCGGACCAGCCTCTTTGCCGTAAGCCCCTCAACCTTAAACTGATCCAGAATTTCCTGAGCCTTTTTGTTCATCAGCCTCTGGTTCTGAAATACGCCGTCTGTCAGGTGTTCCCCCAGGTACATGTTTTCCGCTATGCTTAGCGCAGGGCAGAGATTAAATTCCTGATAAATAACGCCAATGCCAATTTGCTTAGACAGGGCGGGTGACATTGCCTCATAGGTCTGCCCCTCAAATATAATGGTCCCTTCATTGGGTGTAATGGCACCGGCAATCGACTTGATCAACGTGGATTTTCCCGCGCCGTTCTCTCCTACCAGCGCATGGCATTCGCCCCGGCGGATATCCAGAGAAAAGTCATTCAGTGCAGTAACACCCGGATAGGTTTTTGTCAGATTTCGGATCTCCAGAATATTCTCCATGAAACCTCCTCCTTTTCTTTACGAAAGCGCGGGCATAACCGCCAATGCCCGGTGATTATGCCCGCATGGTTAGGGGTATTGTGTTATCTGTGTTCTACTACTTCTGGATCCAGTCAGCCACGTTGTCCTTGGTGATCAGGATGAAGTCGCCCCAGTGGTCGCCCTTGGCCTCTTCCTTGCCCTGGGCCAGGCCAACCGCGATATCGATAAAGTCAGGAGCCAGCGCTACCAGGCCGGTGTTGATGGTGCCCTTGTAGATGCCGCCCTCAGCGATGGCATCCAGTGCTTCCGGATCGGAGTCGCAGCCAAACAGGGCCAGCTTCTTGCCTTCGCCGTAATTGGCAGCCTGGAATGCCTGATAGACGCCGCACAGACCGGAGTCATTGATGGCGCAGACCAGATTCAGATCCACACCGCACTGCATGAAGTTTTCACCTGCGGTAACGCCGTTGTCGGTCATGCCACCCACGCCCTCAACGACCCATTCAATCTTGGCGTCACACAGCTCTTCCAGCGCCTGCTTATAACCATTTTCACGAACCAGCAGGAAGTCAGCTGCGGGATAGTTGTTGGAAGCAGCGTAAACCGTGTCGCCGGCGCCAAAGTTTTCATTGACCCAAGCGGCGGCATTGCGGCCGATGGCATATCCCAGTTCGTGGTTGTCCCAGCCATAGTAGGCATCATCGCCCTCCAGCTTTGTGTCATAGCTAAACCAGGGAATTCCTGCAGCCTGACAGCTTTCCATTGCGGGAATATACACATCGCCGGTTGTATGGACGATTAGGCAATCAACACCCATGGCAATATAATTATCACATGCTTCCAACAGCTTGTCCTGATCTTCATTTGCTGTATACAGGAACTTCACACCAATCTCATCACAGTACTTCTTCATGGCCTCGACCTGATCCCGAAAAATCTGAGTGGTCAGTGCGCCGGTCACATAGGCAATGGTAATATCGCTCAGAGCTTTCTCTCCACCCGCAGTGGTCGTCTGCTCGCCGGAAGCTTGGGCCGGAGCCGCTGTGGTGGTACCGCTGTCTTTCGCTCCGCAGCCCGCAAAGAGGCTTACAATCATGGTGAGGCAAAGCAGCATAGTGATCAGTTTTTTCATGTTCATTCTCCTCGTATAATAAGATTTGTTCTTTGTTTTGTCATCCCTCGGATGACTTGTTTTTTGTTTCCTTCTTTCTAATGGCCATTTATTAATGCACTTTATTAATATCATTTTTAAACTAATTTGTCAATATGATTGGTGCATTTTCAGCATATAATACAATTATGCAGCACCTTTTTTATGCAAAATGACACCATTCAACTTTTTACAAGCTGAATGGTGTCATTGAAGGCTATAGTTCACGGATAAACTGTTCTGTAAAGTAGCGCCCGCATCCAACCGCTGCTGCCTCGATCTTCATGCGGCAGAGCCTGATATGCTCCACGCTGGAGAACTCCAGATTATCCCGCAGGGCGACTTTTTCTTTCAGGCGGTCCAGGTACGGCGTCAGGAAGTTGCCCACATATCCGCCGATAACCACAGGCATATCCAAAAACATCACAATATTCTCCACCAGGATGGACAGATTGTCCAGGTATTCGTCCAGCGTGCGGACCATTTCCGGGTCCCCCTGCTCCACCTTGGCAAAGAAGGTTTCCAGGGTATTGTCCGCCTTTTCCGCCAGAAGCTTTGCAGAGCCGTAGGCATCGTAATGCCCCCGCTTGCCGCAGTAGCACATCCGTGCCCGGGGGCCCGGATCGATGCACACATGGCCCAGCTCGCCGCAGCGGCCCATGAGGCCCCGGGTGATGTTCCGGTTTACAACCAGCGCGCCGCCCACGGTATTGCTCAGGGACAGGAAGACGAAGGTTTCCAGGCCGTCCTGGGCGTAGCACTCCACCATGCATGCGGCGTCGGCGTCGTTGAAGCAAAGCATCTGGCAGGGCATATCCGGCTGGAAGGAAAATGGTTTTTCCGGCGTCACCTTCAGGATATGGGAAATCTGCAGGCTCTTCCTGTCCGCACTGACAATGCCCGGCATGGAGCAGCCGATGCCGATCAGGCAGGCAGGGTCGATCTGGTTCTCCTCCAAAAAGCTGTGGATCTGGGCGTTGACCCGGTCGTTGTAGCCGGATTCGTTGACAAAAACCAGTTTTGTCCGCTTATGGGCCAGCACCTGGCCGCTGAGGTCCACCAGGGCCAGGCTCACATGGTTCTGGGTAATATCCACGCCCAGGGCCAGCTTGTCCCGCAGCACCGGCACATAATACAGTGCCCTTCTCCCGCCCAGAGACTCCGCCGCGCCGTCCTCCGATACAAGGCCCGCTTCCATCAATTCCGTGATGATCTGCCCGACCGTTGGCAGGCTCAGCCGCAGCTGCGCCGAAAGCTCCGGCTTTGTGATCCGGCCATCCCGAAGCACCTGCCGATAGACCGCGATTTTGTTCTGCCGTTTAACCTCCGCATTGCTTAATTTCACATGGCTCCCCCCTCATTCATCGCTGCTTTGAAAAACTATTTGTTAAAGTAATTTAATTATAAACCATATGGAAAGAAATTGCCAGAACTTTTTTTGATAAATAGAAGGTAATTTCCCGTATATTTGCGCGCAAAAAATATGACCGCGCCCGACGATACACCGGACGCGGCGAAAAGCTGCTATTCAGATCAGTCCCAGGCTCTGCTTCCAGGCGAGGATTTTATACACGGCGTCGTCCACAGCCGTTTCGGAAAGCCGCCCGTTCTGGAGGGCCTCCAGGACGGCGGGGATCTGGGTGTCAAAATCCGTGCTGCACAGCATGGTGGCCCCGGCCTGGAGGGCCAGGACGGCGGCCTCCTCCGGGGTGTAGCCCTCCAGTGCGCCCATAGACAGGTCGTCCGTCAGGATTACCCCGGAAAAGCCCATATCCTGCCGCAGATAGGCCATGACCGCCGGGGAAAGAGACGCGGGACGCTCGCCATCCAGGGCAGTGACAATGTTGTGGCTGACCAGAACGGCCCCCAGGCCGCTGTCGATGCCCGCCTGGAAGGGGATCAGGTCCCGGTTTTCCAGCGTCTCCAGGCTTCTTTCGTCCACCGCGGAACCCGTATGGGTGTCGGCGTTGTCGCCGTAGCCCGGGAAATGCTTCATAACCCCGCCTACGCCGTTTTCCGCCATCCGTTCCAGAGCGCCTGTCACAAATTCCGCCGTAGTCTCCGGGTCCTCTCCCAGGGAGCGGTCGTACATAAAAGCGCCCGGGGTCTGGCTGATATCACAGACCGGGGCCAGATTGACGTTCAGCCCCAGGCCGTTTAACAGATAAGCCTTTTCCCACTCCACGCTCAGGGCAACCGCCATGCCGCCCATGGCGTAGGCCTCCCGGGGGGAGGGAAATTTTTCCGCCCGAAAAGCGGCGTGGCTGCTGACCCGGCAGACCGTACCGCCCTCCTCGTCCACCGCCATGAGCATCGGAACAGCCGCGGCGGACTGGTAGGCTTCCAGCTGCCTGCGGAAGGTCTCCGGGGTCTGGTCGTCAAAATCCCGGCCAAAGAGCACATAGCCGCCGGGATGGTAGGCGGATACGTTCTCTGTGCCCGTCTCCTTCCGGCACCGGGCCAGAAAGAGCTGCCCCACCTTTTCCTCCAGGGTCATACCCTCCAGGATGGTCCGCAGAGGGTCTTCCGGGGCCGTCGTCTCCGGGGGCAGGGTCTGGGCAGTCGTCTCCGGAATCGTCGCGGAAGGCCCGGAGACTGGCACGGATCCCGCAGGTTCCGTTCCCTGGGCGCAGCCCGCCAGCAGTAGGGCCGCGGCGGCAAAAATCAACAGTTTTTTCATATATGCTCCAATCTGGGCCGGAAGGACCGCAAATAGTTAAAGATGAATACCAGAGCGCACAGCACCCAGGTCATGGGATAGCACACGCAGAGCATCAGAAGCGTGTGGTATCTCTTCACCACCGTCATGATCCAGGCCACCCGCACCACGCAGACGCTGAGGCAAATAATGACCGTGGGCCGCAGAGAATCCCCCATGCCCCGCATGGTCCCGGCAAAGATCTCCACGGGCATAAAGGTCGCCGCAAAGGGGACGATCGTGGAAATGATGTAAGCGCCGTTTTCAATTACCGCAGCGTCCGTGGTGTAAATGCCCAGGATAAACCGGCGGAACAGGACCATCAGCGTGCTGATAACGCCGACCGTAGCGACGCTCATGCCCAGGCAGACCCGGACGCTCTGCCGCACCCGGTCATACTTATGCGCGCCGTAGTTCTGGCCCACGAAGGTGGTAATGGACACGCCGAAAGCGCCGGAGACCATCCAGGTCAGGGCGTCCGTCTTGGTATAGGCCGTCCAGGCCGCCATGACCGTGGAGCCGAAGGAGTTGATGCCGGACTGGATCAGGGTATTGGACAGGTCGAACATCACCAGCTGCAATCCGGCGGGAACGCCAATGGCCAGGATCCTGCCCAGCAGCTTCGGCTGGATGCGCAGCCGGGACAGCCGCAGGGGATTTTCCTTCTCCCGCAGCAGGACGATCAGCAGCATGGCCGCGCTGACCACCTGAGAGAGCACCGTGGCCAGCGCCGCCCCGGCCACGCCCATCTTCAGACCCACCACCAGCACCAGGTCCATAACGATATTTACCAGGCAGGCCACAATCAGAGAGATCACCGGACGCTGGGAATCTCCCATGGCCCGCAGGATGCCCGCCTCCATATTGTAGAGCATAGAGGCCAGAGCGCCGGCAAAATAGATGCTCACGTACCGGGAGGCAAGCCCCAGGCATTCCTCCGGCGTCCTCATCCACCGCAGAGCCGCGGGACCGATGCCGATGCCCAGTACCGTGACCCCCAGGCCCAGCACCAGGGACAGCGCCACGCCCGTATGCAACGTGTCCCGGACGCCCTGTTTGTTCCCCGCCCCGTAGAACTGGGCCAGAATGACCGTAGCGCCGGAGCCGAGGCCCGTAAAGAAGCCGTTGAAAATGTTTACCAGCGGCCCCGTGGTGCCCACCGCCGCCAGGGCTTCCGTACTGACGAACCGGCCCACAATAATGGTATCCACCGTGTTATACATCTGCTGGAAAAAGGTCCCCAGCAGGATAGGAAAGAAGAAGGCCAGAATCTGCTTCCAGATGACCCCCTCCGTGATCTGTTTCGTGGTTGTTTTGCGCTCCATGGTATTGCCTCCCAAAGGTTCTCCACGGGATTGTAGCACAGGATTATTCGATTGTCTACGACATTTTTCTGTCATCCGGCTCCCCGGGCGCTCTGAAGAAAAGCCCCGGATTTTCCAGCACAAAGCCTGGAAATCCGGGGCAGTCCGTATCCTTGATTTATTCCTTATCGTACCGCTTATAGATGTACACCGCGCCGCCGATGGCACCGCCTGCCAGAACTACCAGAAGGATGGGCACCGCCAGGGGGATCTTATGCTTCTTGGTGGGCTGCTGGACCTCTTCCGTGGTTTCCGGCACGGTCTCAGTGGTGGGAACCGTAGTCTCCTCCGTGGGTGCGGTGGTTGGCTCGGTGGTGGGGGCCGTAGTCTCGGCTACCTTGCGGCGGAAGGTCGCCTCAATGGTGTGGTTGGCCTTTACGTCCGTGAAGGTATACACGCCCACGGAGCCGATGCTCTTGCCGTCTACCTTCACGTCCTCCACCTCGTATTCCTTATCCGCCACAATGGTGAAGCTGGCGCTCTTACCGGACTGGACGGAGACCTTGCCGGACTGGGTGATGGTGCCGCCGGTCCCCGCGGAAGCGGTAATGGTATAGCCCGTACCGCCGGTATTATTCGAGTTGTTTGTATTGCCGCCGGTGGTGGGCTTGGTGGTTCCGCTCTTTTCGATCACCAGCTTGGCAGTATTGCTGACGGCGGTGGTGTAGTTCCCGCCCGCGGGAATGGAGGCCCGGACATAATAGGTGCCTGCCGCGGAAGGGGGCGTCTTGGTTTCGCCCTGGGTACACTGGCCGTCCGTATAGTAGGTATAGGTGACGCTGCCCTTAAAGCTCTCGCCGTTGACCCCCGTCACCTTGGCTCCGCCCATGGGGTGGGTGTTGCCGTCGTGCTTGAAGGTCTGGTCCGCCAGTGTAATGGTGGGCGTCGCCGGATTGATTTTAATGGTAACGGAGCCTACCACCGCATCGTAGCCGTCCTGGGTCACGCGGTAGCCGATCTGGTAAGTACCCGCATTGGTATAGGTGGGGATGGAGCCCTGGATATAGTCGCCGGAGGTGCCCTCCCGGTAGCGGATGGTAGCCCCTTCCGGCACGGAAACCGTCAGGCTCAAGCTCTTGCCGTCATAGGTTTTCTCGCCGCCCCGGACCTGGATCGAACCGTCCGGGAAGCCGCTGCTCAGGGTAATGGCCAGGGGCTTGCTGACGGGGGAGGCTTCCGTCTTGTCATCTCCCGTAAAGTAAGCGTAGAAGTAATAGGTCCTGCCGGACTGCAGATTCAGGAAGATCTTCGTATCCACCCAGTTGGTATCCGGCTTCTGGTCCGTCAGGCCGTAGGCATACTGGACCTTGCCCACACCTCCCGCAGGCTCCTTCAGAGTCACGGAGTTGGCGGTCCGGGTATTCGGCTCCTCCTCCAGGGTAGGGGCAGCCTGTTCCGCCTTTCTGGGGGCCTCGGTTGGCGCTGTGGTAGGGGCCGTTGTAGGTTCGGTCGTCGGGTCAGTCGTGGGCGCGTCCGTAGAGGGCGCGGCGCTCTCCGTTGTAGGCGCGGTAGTGGTCCCGCTGGCAGCGGGATCGCTGGGCTGGGGATCGCCGCCCTGGGACAGGGTCATAACGCCGCTTTCGCCGGAGACGATAGGCGTGCCCGTGTAGGTCTCGCTGCCATCGGAAACGGCGTTGGTCTTGGTATCCTGGGGCAGATACAGGTAGATGCTGCCCGTCTCGTCCGTCACAACGCCCTGGGTCCCGTAGTCCATGTCGGGGGACAGGGCCAGGGCCATTACCGTCGTGCCCTCTACGGCCTTGCCGTCTTTGTCTGTCAGCGTCACCGTGGTCTGGGCCAGAGGCTCCCCGTCCCGGACGCAGACCGTCTCCGCGCCGTCATTGCCCGCGCCGCTGCCGCCGTCCGCGCCCGCCTTGCCGCCGGTCAGCTTCACGCTGCCGCCGGTAACGGTCAGAACGTCAGCGCCTACGGCTCTGCCGCCGTCGCCGCCTGGGGTTTCCTCCGTACCGGGGGTCCCGTCGCCGCCTACAGCTGTCAGAGTACCGCCGTTGACCGTCAGGCTCTTGGCCCCGATGCCGTCAGAACCCACGCCGCCGAAAACGCGCAGGCTTCCGGTTCCGGACAGGGTGATGCCCTCCATGCCGTCCATGGCCGCGTGGTCCTTCGCCGTCAGCGTATTGACGCCCACCAGGCTAAGCCGCAGCCCGCCCTCGGCGGTCAGGGCGCTCCTTCCCTCCGGGGCCTCGATGGTCACATCCTGCAATACCACCTGGGCTTCGCCCTGGACGCGCAGCGTATCAGCAGAAACCTCCGCGTTTTCCGCCATGGTCACGGTAACGGGTTTGGTGCCGGTGATGACCACCTCGCCGGTATCCTTATCATAATAGTAGTCCTCGCCGTCTTTCAGGTCCTCACCGGAGAGGCGCAGCATGCCGCTGTCCAGCCAGGCGGGCTGGCTGATCTGGGCATTGTTCAGATATTCCGTCACAGCCGCCAGAGCGGTATACTGGGGCGTAACCTCCAGCTTCTTCCGGGCATCCTGGCTCAGGGCATAGAAGCCGTCCTCCCACAGCGCGTCAATATGGGCGTACAGCGCCTGCTGCTCAGCGGCAGACAGGGTCTTGACGGTTTCCAGCTTGGGCAGCGCGTTGACCGCCTTTACAAAATCCACATCCGCTTCGGCTCCCACAGGAAGCGCCAGTGCAACAGCCAGCGCGGCTCCGAGAAGCACGCGGAATCCTTTCCAACATTTCATAGAGTTCCCTCCTTCTGGGTATTTCTCAGGTTACACTATACCATATTCCGGGAAAAGCAACAATAGACAAACTGTGAACAAGGCGCGTTTTTCCGAAAGCGCGGAAAATCTTATGGATTTCTTAAAGATTCGCCGCTCCCGTAACGCTTTCTTCCAGCCGGGACCGCCCGGATCCGGAATACTTCCTGTTTGTCGTTTTTTGTATTTTTCTCTTCCGCGGCCGTCTCCGCGAAAAGGCGGATATGTTTCGTTTTAGGGGATGCCGTCCTCATTTCCCGGGAAACGGGAGACTTTTCCACCTGTTTTCCGCTTTTGTGCCGACTGCTTTGTCAAGCATTATTTTTCGTCTTTATCTTTTTGTATGTTTTTTCCCGCCGTTTCTCAAACTTTTCTTCCCGCAAAATCCCCCTTTTCTTACAGTTCTTTAAGAATTATGGACAAATTATGTCCGCATTGTGAACTATGCGAAAATTTGCGTTGTTTTTTTGTAGAGTTTGTCTCTTGATTTTCGGGCAAAAGTTGGCGATAATGTTGCCGTAGTGATGGGAACTTATGTTTCCATACGAAAAATTTTATATGTTTCAAGGAGGAGTCCAAATGATTAGCTTTTTGCTCTGCCTGGCAATCCTGATCGCGGGTTACTTCTTCTACGGCAAGGTCGTAGAGAACACCTTCGGCCCGGACGACCGTGAGACCCCCGCCGTCCGCATCAACGACGGCGTGGATTACGTAGTCCTGCCTCAGTGGAAGCTGTTCATGATCCAGCTGCTCAACATCGCGGGCCTTGGCCCCATCTTCGGCGCCCTTCAGGGTGCTCTGTGGGGACCCATCGTCTTCCTGTGGATCACCTTCGGCACCATTCTTGCCGGCGGCGTCCACGACTATTTCTCCGGCATGCTCTCCGAGCGCAACGACGGCGTGTCCATCTCCGAGATTTCCGGCATCTACCTGGGCAAATTCATGAAGAACGTCATGCGTGTCTTCAGCGTTGTCCTGCTGGTCATGGTCGGCACCGTCTTCGCCGTCGGCCCCGCCGGTCTGATCGTCACCCTGCTCAAGAACCACGGCGCCAGCGGTCTGGTTTCCACCACCCTGTTCTGGCTTATCATCATCCTGGTTTACTACTTCATCGCCACCTTCCTGTCCATTGACAAGCTAATCGGCAAGATCTACCCGGTCTTCGGCATCTGCCTGATTATCATGGCTGTGGGCGTGGCCATCGGCATCTTTACCAAGAGCGAGTACGTCATCCCTGAGATCTGGACCCATTTCGGCTCCATGCATCCCAAGGGGACCCCCATCTGGAGCTGCATGTTCATCACCGTGGCCTGCGGCGCTATTTCCGGCTTCCATTCCACCCAGAGTCCTCTGATGGCCCGCTGCCTGAAGAGCGAAAAGCAGGGCCACTTCGTGTTCTACGGCGCTATGGTCGCCGAGGGCATTATCGCCCTGATCTGGGCCGGCGCCGGCGTTTCCCTGTACTCCGTTACTGGCGGCCTGAACACCGGATTGCAGGAGGCTCTGGCCAACGGCCAGTCCGCCGCCATCTATGATGTCTGCGCCAAGACCATGGGCGGCATTGGTGTCGCTCTGGCTATGATCGGCGTTATCGCCTGCCCCATCACCTCCGGCGACACCGCTTTCCGGTCCGCTCGTCTGGTGCTGGCCGACTGGTTCCATCTGGACCAGAAGGGCTGGAAGAATCGTCTGATGCTCTGCGTTCCCGTTCTGGGCGTCGGCGCTTTCCTGGGCATCGGCAACGCCCTGGGCAAGATCGACTACACCATCATCTGGCGTTACTTCAGCTGGACCAACCAGACCCTGGCTATGATCGTTCTGTGGGCCGCTTCCATGTTCCTGTTCTATGAGAAGAAGAACTACTGGATCACCGCCGCCCCCGCTACCTTCATGAGCGCCGTTTCCGCTACTTACTTCTTCTTCGCCCCTGAGTGCCTGAATCTGGGCACTACGGTCGCATATCCCGCCGGTATCATTGTCGCCGCCCTGTTCCTGGGCATCTTCCTGTATTCCATCAAGAAGCGGGACGTCAAACCTCAGTACGAAACTCTGGGCAAGTAATAAGTCCATAAGAAAGGTGGGGGAGGAGACTTCCCCACCTTTTGGCTTTCCGGCAAGGCCGGAATAATTGACAATGGACAATTGACAGTTTACAATGAAGGTGTTTCCTTCGGAAACGATTCAAAATAAGAACGCCAATCTGTCCCGCTTGTGATCCCATAATTGTCAATTGTTCATTGTCAATTGTTAATTTGTTTGCTCCGCAAACTCCGATTTACCGTATCCTTTGAAACTTTGAAACGAGGTATTCCATGATCTTTACTCCGAAACAGCTGGGCAAAACCACGCTGGACAAGCCCACGCTCTCCGTGGACAAGAAATTCTGCAAGCGCTTCGGCCCCTGCGGCGTGGGCGATGAGGCGATTTACCTGAACAGCTTCTTCTTCGACCGCGTCTACTATGCCGCCCTGAAATCCGTGAAGCGGGTCTTCAAGCGGGTCGCCATGAGCAAGGGCGGCTTCTCCGGAAAGGGCGTCTTCGGCGCTATTCCTTACCTGGTAGTAGAACTGGACGACGGCACGGTAAAACAGTGCAATTTCAAATACGAGCAGGACGTTGACCTTCTTCTTGCCCATATTTCCAAGCTTTGCCCAGACCTGCCTACCCACAGCGTAGAGGCGGAAAAAAGGCTGAAGGAAAAGCAGGCCGCCATGGAGGCCAAGTTTCTGAAGGAGCTTACCCCCAAGGCCCAGAAAGCCCGGGAGGAGCTGGAGGGCGCAAAGGCATTCCTCGCGGGCTACCCGGAGCAGACTGCCCAGCTTTCCGTGTCCGCCCGGCGCAAGCGCAGTTCTGATCGCACCCGTCCCGCCTACCGCTGGGTCGCCCTGGCAATTATTGTGGGCGGCATCATCTGCGGTGCCTACGGCATCTATGAGCTGGTCAACCACGACAGTACCGGTCTGTATTTCACCCTGCTGGGTCTGGCAGCCGCTTTCCTGTTCTCTGGCACACAGGTCATCCCCACTGCCAAGAATAACAAAAAGGCCGTCACCGCCGCCTGGCAGGCCAGCATTGCGGATATGGAAAAGCTTCTGCCCGAGGATTTCCCCGTACCCGCCCGCTATGCCCACCCGGTCGTCCTGGACCGGATGATCCGGGTCCTTCGGGAGGGCCGTGCCCAGAGCGTCAAGGAGGCCCTGGCCGTTGTCAAGGAAGATCTGAAAAAGCTCAACGCCGACGTGCAGGTGGAGCAGGAGGAATACGACGAGGTGGTCGCCGTCAAACCCATGTTCCTGCTGCAGGAATACAAATAAAAAAAGCAGCAGAAATCGCAATCATTGTGATTTCTGCCGCTTTTTCTTTTATGAATTGCCTCTGGAGCACTTTTCCGCGTCAATGGCCAGGACCAGCATCAGGACCCCCAGGGCGTCGGCGGGGTCCCCAACGTCCAACACATAGGTGTCCGTCCAGCGGGGGACCTCCTTGGACACCGTGGCGACCTGCCGCCCCGCGGCGTCCAGGACGGTATAGTCCCACTCGAAGATCTCGCCCTGAACCTGCCAGCCGCTGCAATCCACCGTAAATTGGGGCCGGAAAAGGGTGAATTCCTTACGGATACAGCCCACGTACCGGTCTCCCAGGTACATTTCAAACTGAGGCCGCCAGGTAAAAATTTTCTCCTTCACCGTGCCCACTTCCCGGTCCCGGGCATCGAAAATTTTCAGGCAGTGCCCCCAGGAGAGCTGACCCTTCACGGTGTATACCGTGTTTCCGGTCTCGTCATAGATATCGTAGCTGTCCAGCCAGGAAAACAAGCGCTGCTTAAAAATCAGCTTCATAATGATTCACCTGTCTCTGTAGTAATTATATACCGGCGGCGTGTGCCTGTCAATCCGTCCGCATTTTCCTGTTGCCAAGCGCCCCAAAAACATGTATACTATTCCGGCATATCTTCCCAGTATGAAAAGGAACCGAAAGCAATGACAGAAGCACTTGTAATTCTCTTTGACCTGATCGGCACCATTGCCTTTGCCATTTCCGGCGCGCTGGTGGGCGTGGGGAAAAAGATGGACCTGTTCGGCATCATCGTTCTGGCCGTCACCACGGCCTGCGGCGGCGGCGTCATGCGGGATCTGGTGGTCGGCAACATCCCGCCCAACATGTTCCGGAATCCTCTGTATGTCAGCATCGCGGCCATTGTGGCTGTGATCGTATTCGTTCTGTGCTACCTGCATAAGAAGATGCCCAAGTGGGCCGGACCTGTGTACGACCGTATGCTCTTCTGGTTCGACACCCTGGGCCTCGCCGCCTTCACCGTGGACGGCATCATGGTAGGCATTCGGTGCGGCTATGAACGCAACGGCTTTCTGCTGGTCTTTCTGGGCTTTCTCACCGCAGTTGGCGGCGGCACCCTGCGTGACGTGCTGGCCGGTCGGATCCCGGATATCTTTCTCAAGCATATCTATGCTGTAGCCGCCATTGCCGGAGGCATTCTGATGGTACTGAGTCTGGGGCTGGGGGAGCGCGTTTCCATGCTGCTGGGCTTCTGTCTTGTCATCGCCCTGCGCTGTCTGGCCGCCCGTTTCCGCTGGAATCTGCCGAGGATCCGGGAATAAGGGGCCTGTTGTTTGCCGCTGGCGCGGCAAACGGGACTCTCCCACGGGCTAAAAACAGTCCACCGGACTGTTTTTACGGCAGCAAGGCTGCCGCCGCCCTTTCGAGTCCCATTATCCACCGGATTCCATAAAAATAACACCATCCGTAGGATGGTGTTATTTTTATGGGGTGGATAATGGGACTCGAACCCACGATCTTCAGAGCCACAATCTGACGCCTTAGCCAACTAGGCCATATCCACCATATGAAAATTTCTGAACTGGTACGCCAAGAGGGACTCGAACCCCCGACCTACTGCTTAGAAGGCAGTTGCTCTATCCAGCTGAGCTATTGGCGCATCTCGAATGGAGCGGGTGACGGGAATCGGACCCGCGTATCCAGCTTGGAAGGCTGGTGTTCTACCATTGAACTACACCCGCGTAAGCCCTGACCTGAGCGATTCAGCTTGGATATTTTAGCATGGTTTCTATTTTTTGTCAAGCTTTATTTCGTGTTCCCGTTGTTTCCTCTTGTTTATGCATATCAGCCGCATTCGGCTTGCACTTCTGTCTCATAAATCCGTCTTTTCGGATCCGTATTCCCGCTGTCCCTTCCGCATATCCCATAATAATTTTCATGTATCAGCACAAATTATGCATTATCTTCGTATACATTACAAAAACAATATGTTTTTATGTTTCCATAGCAAGCAAACTGTTGACCACAACGAAAGAACTTTTTTCATAGTCGAGTCACGCCACGCGGACATAGCTCTTCTCTGCACGCTCATTCATATTTTGCTCATTGTTAATTTATATACATTTTCCCAGATTTGCGGTCCGTTTTTATGTAAACAGCAGAAATGAAAGATATTTTAACAAAACTTGCAAATTTTATTTGACAGGTGTCATTTCCGCGGGTATAATGTGGCCCATAGCAAGGCGCGTAAATTTCGGTAATACCAATTAAGCGCTTTGCCGTGCCTGCGCCGCGCAGGCACATCACCCAAGGAAAGGAAAATGAAAAGATGAACACGAAGAAAATCATTGCCCTGCTTCTTGCGATGGTTATGGTTCTGTCTCTGGCCGCCTGCGGCAGCAGCGGCTCCGGCACTTCCACCACCGCCGCGGCTTCCGCTTCCGGAAGCGATACCACAGCAGCCCCCGCTGACACCACAGCGGCCGCGGCCGGCGACAAGATCCTAAATGTCATGGTCGAGGTCGAAGTGGAGAGCCTGGACCCCCAGGTAGCCACCGACGGCACCAGCTTTGAGGTTATCGCCGACTATACCGATGGTCTGACTCAGATGGATGCCGACGGCGCAGCCGTCCCCGCCATTGCTGAGAGTTGGGATATCAGCGACGACGGCACCGTTTACACCTTCCACCTGCGTGAAGATGCCAACTGGTCCAATGGAGACCCCGTGACCGCCGAGGACTTTGTCTTTGCCTGGCAGCGTGCCGCGGACCCCGCTCTGGCTTCCGAATACAGCTACATGCTCAGCGACATTGGCCAGATCAAAAATGCCGCGGCCGTCATTGCCGGTGAGATGGACAAGAGCGAGCTGGGCGTCAAGGCTCTGGACAGCAAGACCCTGGAGGTCACGCTGGAAGTTCCCGTCAGCTACTTCCTGAGCCTGATGTACTTCCCCACCTTCTACCCTGTGAACCAGGCCTTCTTTGAGAGTCTGGCCGATGGCACCTTCGGCACCAGCCCCGAAACCACTCTGAGCAACGGCGCTTTTGTCCTGACCAGCTATGAGCCCGCCGCTCTGAGCTTCACCCTGGCAAAAAATCCCGACTACTATGACGCTGCCAAGGTCCAGCTGGACGGCCTGAGCTACCAGGTCATCAAGGACAGCCAGCAGGCCTATATGAGCTATCAGAACGGCGATCTGGACATCGTCATGCTCTCCGGCGACCAGGTTGAGCAGGTAGAGGGCGATCCCGAGCTGAAGGTTACAGGCGCAGGCTACCTGTGGTACCTGACTCTGAACCAGCATGACGTTCCCGCTCTGGCCAACCAGAATATGCGTCTGGCTCTGAGCAACGCTCTGGACCGTGTGTCCATTGTGGAGGATGTTGTAAAGGACGGCTCCGTCGCCACCTACACCGCCGTCCCGCCTCAGTTCGCCGCCGGTCCCGACGGCTCCGACTTCTCCGCCGATCAGGAGAAGTTCAGCGACGTGTGCTCCGACGACGCGGCCAAGGCTGCCGAATATTACGAGGCCGCCAAGGCTGAGCTGGGCACCGACAGCTTTGAGTTTGAGCTGCTGGTTGAGGACCAGACCGAGACCCAGAACGTGGCTACCGTTATTAAGGACCAGATTGAAAAGGCTCTGCCCGGCGTGACTCTGAACATCAAGGTTGAGCCCAAGAAGCAGCGCGTAGCCGATATCCAGGAGGGCAATTACGAGGTCTGCCTGACCCGTTGGGGTCCTGACTACGCCGATCCCATGACCTATCTGAACATGTGGACCACCGGCTGCTCCAACAACTACGGTCTGTGGAGTGACGCGGACTACGACGCCATCATTGCCGACTGCACCACCGGCGCTTACGTCACCGATCCCGAGGGCCGCTGGAACGCCATGTATGACGCCGAGAAGATCGTTATGGACCAGGCAGTCATTATCCCCGTATACACCAAGGCCAACGCCAACATGATTAAGACCGGCGTGGAAGGCATTGAATTCCACCCCGTGGCTCTGAACCGTGTCTATAAGGACACCGTAAAGGGTTAATGTAACGCATTTGCCGCAGCGGCTTTGATCCTTCAAAGCCGCTGCGCTTTTCCCGCCCCCAAAACATTTCCTTGCTGAGGGCGATGACGGCATTGTAAAGAGCTGTATTAGAGTGCCGCCATCGTCCTCCGCAGCCGAAAGGAGAAACGCATGAAACGATATATTCTCAGGCGTGTCCTGATTTCTGCCTTTACTTTGCTCGCCATTACGCTGGTTCTGTTCGTTCTGCTTCAGCTGATGCCCGGCTCCCCCTTCAATGACGAAAAGCTCTCCGACGATCAGCGGGCCGTACTCTATGAAAAGTACGGGCTGGATCAGCCGATCATCGTCCAGTTCGGCAAGTACGTGGCGAACCTGTGCAGGGGCGACTTCGGCGTCAGCTATACCATCAGCAAGAACACCCCCATTACCCAGCTGATCCAGAGCCGTCTGCCGGTTTCCATCCGCATCGGCGGCCAGGCCGTAACGCTGGGTGCGCTGGTGGGGCTGATCCTGGGCATTGTCGCCGCTCTGAACCACAACACCGTCTGGGACAGCATCAGTACCCTTATCAGCGTCATTGGTGTCTCCGTGCCCAGCTATGTTTTCGCCCTGGGCCTGAGCTATACCTTTGGCTTCAGGCTGAAAATCTTCCCCATGCTGTACGCGGATAAGACGCCCTTCGCCTCCTCCGTGCTGCCCAGCATTGCGCTTTCCATGTTCACTATGGCCAGCATCGCCCGGTTCACCCGGACGGAAATGCTGGAGGTTCTGGACAGCGATTTTATGCTTCTGGCAGAGAGCAAGGGCATTACCGGCGCGCCGCTCATTGTCCGCCACGCCCTGCGCAACGCTTTGATTCCCATCATCACCGTGCTGGCGCCTCTGATCGTGGATCTGATGACCGGCAGCCTGGTGGTGGAAAAGATTTTCTCCATCCCCGGCGTGGGCAGTCTTTTGGTAACGGCCATTCAGTCCAACGACTACAATGTGGTCATTGCCCTGAGCTTTATCTATTCGGCCATGTACATCGGCATCATGCTGGTAGTGGACATTCTCTATGGTATTATCGATCCCCGGATCCGGGTGGCAAAGGACGGTGGCAAACAGTGATGAAGCTTCGTAAAACGGTTCCCGCGGCCCAGCCCGCCCCGGCGGAATATACCTTCCGGCCGGATGATTTTCAGTGGAGGCCCGACACCGCCTCCGTCCACGTCGATTCCAACTTTGCCTCCCAAAGCTACTGGAAGGACGTTTATAAGCGCTTTGTCAGCAACAAGGGCGCACTGGTCGCGCTGGTTCTGATCGTTGTCATCACCTTCTTCGCCATTGCGGGTCCCGGCATGAACAAATATGATTACGCCGAGCAGAATCTTTCGGAGAAAAACTTTGCCCCCCGGGTCCCGGGACTGGAAAAGCTGGGCATCTTTGACGGAAACGAGACCATGACCACCTCCTCCGGCACCAAGGTCGTCAACGGCTATGAAAAGAAAGAGGCCTACGACACCTATTACTGGTTCGGCTCCGACACCCTTGGCCGGGACATCTGGACCCGGGTCTGGCAGGGCACACGGATCAGCCTAGGCATTGCCCTGGTATCCGCTGTCATTAACATGACCCTCGGTATGTGCTACGGCCTGATTTCCGGCTACTTCGGCGGCCTGACCGACAGCATCATGCAGCGTTTCGCCGAGATCAACAACGGTATTCCCCGGCTGGTGATCTGTACCCTGCTGCTGATGGTTCTGAAACCCGGCTTCGGAACCATTGTGCTGACCCTGGTCATTACGGAGTGGATCGGCATGAGCCGCATTGCCCGGGCGGAAATGCTGAAGCTGAAAGAGCAGGAATTCGTCCTGGCCAGCCGCACTTTGGGCGCGGGGAGCCTGCATATCATCTTCCAGGAGGTCCTGCCCAACATTATCGGTCAGATCATTACCCAGCTCATGTTCAGCATTCCCACCGCCATCTTTACCGAGGCTTTCCTGAGCTTCGTGGGTCTTGGTATTCCCGTGCCACAGTGCTCCCTTGGCAGCCTCATCAGCGACGCCTTCAACAGCTTTACGACCCATCCTTACCAGATTATCCCGCCCATTGCCGTGCTGGCGATTCTGATGCTCAGCTTCAACATGCTGGCAGACGGCCTGCGGGAGGCCTTTGACCCCAAACTGAAAGAGATGTGAGATACGGAATGGAACGAGAAAAAGTACTGACCGTGCGGGACCTGAGCATTACCTTCACCACCACCGCAGGCCCCGTCCACGCCATCCGGGGCGTGAATCTGGATCTTTACCGGGGCGAGACCCTGGCCATTGTGGGCGAGTCCGGCTCCGGCAAATCCGTTACCGTCAAGGCCGCCATGGGCATTCTTGCCAAAAACGGCCGGGTGGACAGCGGATCCATCGAGTTTACCTATCACCACGATGACGGCGCCCCCGAAACCGTCAATATTCTGGGAATGAAAAAGCGGGATATCCGCCGCCACATCAACGGCAAGCGCATCGCCATGATCTTCCAGGACCCCATGACCAGCCTGGACCCCACCATGCCCGTCGGCAAACAGATCATGGAGGGCATGATCTGGCACTACAAGACCCCTAAGGCCGAGGCCTGCAAAAAGGCCGTGGCCCTGCTGCGGGAAGTGGGCATCACCGACGCGGAAGAGCGGATGAAGAACTATCCCCACCAGCTCTCCGGAGGTATGCGCCAGCGGGTGGTCATCGCCATCGCTCTGGCCTGTGACCCGGAGCTGCTGATCTGCGACGAGCCCACCACCGCTCTGGACGTGACCATCCAGGCCAAGATCCTGGAGCTGATCCAGCGCATCCAGAAGGAACGGAATATCTCCGTTATCTACATCACCCACGATCTGGGCGTGGTCGCCAAGGTCGCGGACTTTGTGAACGTCATGTATGCGGGCCGCATTGTGGAAACGGGCTCCACGGACGAAATCTACTACGCCCCCGCCCATCCTTATACCTGGGGCCTGCTCAGCGCCATGCCGGATCTGGACACCGAGGACGACCGGCTCTATACCATCCCCGGCTCCCCTCCCAACCTGCTGCATCCCGTTCAGGGCGACGCTTTTGCACCCCGGAACGTTTACGCGCTGAATATTGACGAGCGTCTGGAGCCGCCCATGTTCAAGATCACCGACACCCACTATGCGGCCACCTGGCTGCTGGACCCCCGTGCTCCCAAGGTGGAGCTGCCGCCGGAGCTGAAAGCCCGCATTGAACGCATGAAGAAGGAGGCAGGGAAAAATGTCTGAGAAACAGCCTCTCTTGCAGGTCCGGGACCTGAAGCAGTATTTCAAGGTCAGCGGCGGCTATACCGTCCGTGCCGTGGACGGCGTAAGCTTTGATATCTATCCCGGCGAGACCTATGGTCTGGTGGGAGAGTCCGGCTCCGGGAAGTCCACCATCGGCCGCAGCATCATCCGTCTTTACGAGCCCACGGCGGGACAGATCCTTTTCAACGGAACGGACATCAGCGGAAAGCTGGACCGGAAAACCACCCAGCTTCTCCGGACCCAGATGCAGATGATTTTTCAGGACCCCATGGCCTGCCTGAATCCCCGGAAAAAGGTGGGCGAGATCATCGGCGAGGGCCTGGATATTCACCGTCTGTACAAAACCCAGGCGGAACGCAAGGAGAAAATCGACCGGATCCTGGCAAAAGTAGGGCTGGCCCCGGAGCACGCGGACCGCTACCCCCATCAGTTTTCCGGCGGCCAGCGGCAGCGGGTGGGCATCGCCCGGGCGCTGATTATGGATCCCAAGCTGATTATCGCGGACGAATGCATTTCCGCCCTGGACGTATCCATTCAGGCCCAGGTGGTGAATCTGATGAAGGACATTCAGCAGGAAACCGGCACGGCTTACCTGTTCATCGCCCACGACCTGTCCATGGTCAAGTACATTTCGGATCGGATCGGCGTGCTGCATCTGGGCCATCTGCTGGAAACCGGTACCACAGAGGAGATTTTCACCCATCCGGTACACCCCTATACCAGGAGTCTCCTCTCCGCCATTCCCAGCCCCAATCCCCGTGTAGAGAAAACCCGTATCGCGGAAAGCTATGACTACGCCGCCTCCGGCCTGGATTACAACGCCGGAACGCTGCACGCCCTGGAGGGTACCCACCAGGTGCTTGGCACGGACGCGGACGTGGAACGCTGGCTGAACCGGTAGAAAGCGCAAAAGGGAGGCTGTCCCGATCGGACAGCCTCCCAATTTTTTACTTCGCGAATTCCACGGCCTTGGTTTCCCGGATGACGTTGACCTTGATCTGGCCGGGGTATTCCAGCTCGGCCTCGATCTTCTTGGCAATGTCCCGGGCCAGCAGGATCATGTTGTCCTCGGAAACCACCTCGGGCTTGACCATGATCCGAACCTCCCGGCCGGCCTGGATGGCGTAGGACTTCTCTACGCCGGGATAGGAATTGGTAAGCTCCTCCAGCTTCTGCAGCCGGCGGATATAGTTCTCCACGTTCTCCCTGCGGGCGCCGGGGCGGGCGGCGGAGATGGCGTCCGCGGCCTGGACCAGCACGGCAATAACGGTCTTGGGCTCCACATCGCCATGATGGGCCTCGATGGCGTTGACGATGACGGGATTCTCCTTGTATTTCCGGGCAAGATCCGCGCCCAGCTGGACGTGGCTGCCCTCCACCTCATGGTCGATAGATTTGCCCAGGTCATGCAGCAGACCCGCCCGCTTGGCCATGGCGACGTCTACGCCCAGTTCGGCAGCCATAAGCCCCGCGATATGGGCGACCTCGATGGAGTGGTTCAGAACGTTCTGCCCGTAAGAGGTACGGTACTTCTGGCGGCCCAGGATCTTGATAAGCTCGGGGTTCAGATTGTGGACGCCGGTCTCGTAGCAGGCCCGCTCGCCCTCCTCCCGGATGGTGCGGTCCACTTCCTTCCGGGCCTTCTCCACCATATCCTCAATGCGGGTGGGGTGGATCCGGCCATCGACGATCAGCTTTTCCAGGGCCAGCCTTGCCACTTCCCGGCGGACGGGATCGAAGCTGGAAACGGTGATGGCCTCGGGGGTGTCGTCAATAATCAGGTCTACACCGGTAATGGTCTCCAAAGTCCGGATATTCCGGCCCTCCCGGCCAATGATCCGGCCCTTCATTTCGTCGTTGGGCAGGGGCACCACGGAGACGGTGGTCTCGGCGGCGTGGTCAGCGGCACAGCGCTGGATAGCCGTGGCGATGATCTCCCGGCCCTTTTCCTCCGCCTCGTCCTTCATCTGCTGCTCGATCTCCTTGATCTTCATAGCGGCCTCGTGACGGACGTCATTTTCAATGCTGTCAAGCAGATACTGCTTGGCCTGATCCTGCGTCAGGCCGGAGAGCTGTTCCAGGGTTTCCAGCTGCTGCTGGCGGATCTTCTCGGCCTCAGCCTGGGTCTGGGCCACATTGGCCAGGCGCTTATTCAGTTCCTCTTCCTTACGCTCGAATGCTTCGGTCTTTTTGTCCAGAGTGGTTTCTTTTTGCTCAAGCCGGCGTTCCTGCTTCGTCAGTTCGGCACGGCGTTCTTTGACTTCTCTGTCGTTTTCTGTGCGGGATTTATGGATTTCGTCCTTGGCTTCCAGCAGCATTTCCTTCTTCCGGTTTTCACCGTTTCGGATGGCCTCATTGATCAAACGGGTAGCCTCTGCCTCCGCAGAGCCGATCTCCCGCTCGGCCACCTTCTTCCGATACAGAAAACCTCCGGCAAAGCCGGCGGCGATACCGATCAGGACGCCCAGAACGATTGCAAGAATCGTATACCATTCCATAATTCCACAACGCACCTCCTTCCATAAAATTGGCGCGGCAGGGTGCGCAGCGGCCCATGTGAAATTGAGATGATTTTGGCAAAATGCCATTCTATCGCAAAACGCCACAAGGCGCAAAACGCAATCCCCGGCTCATACGCCGGTAAAGGAGCCGCCAATAGGGCCGACTCACATCACATCTTATTGTATCGGTGCGAAGGACAATTGTCAAGTAAAAATCAGCAAAAATTCCGGCGGAGAAGAGGATATCTTTGATACTATTGTTCAATGTCCTTTCGCTTTCTTTTGGAAAACAGTCTGGTTTTTTCCCGCTCGCTATGCTATAATGGGCAAAAAAGGAAAGGGCTTTAGGGTCTATGAATGTAAAATCTTTGGGAAAAGCGGCGCTTGTCTGCTGCGTCTGCCTGATTTTGTCCATTCTGCTGGGCATTCTTGCCATGACCTGCGTGTACATTCTGCCCACCGGGCGGATGCTGACCCAGGCGGACAGGAGCCTTCCGGTCTTTGAAAACGAGGGCACCGGCTTTTTCTGGGCCCCGGGGGAACCAAGCGCACGTCTGGACGGCTTCACAGATGCCATCATGATGCAGACCGCGGTCTATGTCCGGGATGAAAGCCCTCTGAAGGCTGCCATGCGCTGCTCCCGGATGGAGTTTTCCGACGGGAAACTGGCCCCTGTGGAATCTCTGACCCAATATGTATACGGGAACCGATCCGGTCAGGTTCTGGATTATTCCCGCTATTGGCACGGCTACCTGATTTTCCTCAAGCCTCTGCTGCTGTTCTTCTCTCTCAGCGATATCCGGATGATGAACGGGGCGTTCCAGCTGATCCTGGCCTGTGCGGTGCTGCTGATTGCCTACCGGAAGCGCGGCCTCCGGCTGACTCTGCCTTTGGAACTGGCGGTGCTCGCCATCAACCCCATTTCCACAGCCCTCAGCATGCAGTATTCCAGTATTTATTACCTGACTCTGCTGGGCATCCTCGTTATGCTGCGCACCGAAAGCTGGGACCGGCGCTGGGGATACCTGGTGTTTCTGTTCCTGGGTATCGGCACCGCGTTCTTTGACTTTCTGACCTACCCCGCCTGCGCCGTAGGGATCTGCCTGGGGCTTCAGGCCCTGATGAGCCGGTCCGGCGGACGGGGACGTCTGCTGAAAACCATCGGCTCCGGGATCGCCTGGGCCTTTGGCTACGGAGGCATGTGGAGCGGGAAATGGTTGGCCGCCAGCCTGATTACCGGAACCAACGCGCTGTCCGACGCCATGGAGCAGGTCCAGTACCGCAGCGGTGGAGAAGTTACCGCCGCCGAGGGCGGCGCGGAGGCTACCTTTGGGGCCGTTATCAGCCGGAATCTGGGCGTTTTCGCCAATCCGGCGGCGGTTCTGATCGTTCTGGCGCTGCTGGCCGTACTGGTCTGGCTGCTGCTGACAAAGCGCTGCCGTTTCGCGCCGGAAAAGGAAAGTCTTCTGAGCCTGGCCGCGGCGTTTGCCGTTCCCTTTGTCTGGTACTTCCTGGTCCGCAACCACTCCATGGTCCACTACTGGATGACCCACCGCAACCTCGCCGCCGCGGTATTCGCCCTGAGCGGGTTCGTGTGCTTCTCAATGCAGGAACGGGAGCGGTAAATCGGGGGTTGTCAAATTGACAATTGACAGTTGACAGTTGACAATTAAGGAATTTCCTTCGGAAATAATTCAAAAAAATAATTTTAATTCGTCCCGAAGGGACACCGTAATTGTCAATTGTTCATTGTCAATTGTCAATTCATTTGCTCTGCAAACCCCAATTTATCCACATCTATAGCCGTCCCCCGCGTTTTCCAAACGAAAACGCGGGGGACGGTTTTTACTTTTCCCCCTCCGGCATACCGAAGGCGGCTACCGGCGGCTGGGGCAGGCCCGCGTGGCGTTCCAGCAGGAGGAAGGATATGCGCATATAGGACCTGGTATAGGGGTCCGAAAAGCTGTATTGCAGGGACTCTTCAATCCGGCGCAGACGGTACAGCAGGGTGTTCTTATGGACGTACAGCATCTGCACGGTCCTTGTAACGGACCGGTCCTGGAGCAGGTACGCCCACAGCGTCTGGTACAGCACCTCGTCCTGGCAGAAAAGCCGGTACACATCCGGATGGCAGGCCGCCAGGCACCTGTCCGGGTGGTAATCGCCGCGGATCAGATAGTCCAGTGCCAGGGAATAAAAGTCCGTAAAGTGCCCCGCTTCTTTTCGGGGTGTACCCAGAGCAAATTCCGCCTGCTCCAGCAGCCGCGGCAGCAGCGCAAAGCCCTGACGGCTCAGGCTGACGCCGCCGGAAACAGGGGACGCACTCAAAATCTCCTCCAGCTTTTTGCGGCGGCGGTCATCCGGCATTTTATTGTCGTTGGCCAGCAGCACAAACCGGCCGCCGAATACGCCGCAGAGGTCCAGGGGAAATACCGCCGCAATGGCCGCAAAGTACCTTCTGTAGTTCCACTGCATATGCTCTGACGCTTCGTCGAAATTCAGAACGTACACCCGGAAGCTGTCAGCCTCCGTCCAGCCCCGCTGCTCCAGAAAATGCAGTGCGCTCTCATCCGTCACAGGCGCTCCCTCCAGGAGGCGCTGGAGCATGGAGCTGTTCAGTCCGCTGCCCCGCTGTTCCCGCCCCAGGGCAGGCGTCAGGGCCTTGGCCAGCATGACCATAAGCTGCATATGGCCGTCGTTCAGAGGATGCGCCTTTTCCACGACGGTCAGATATCCTACCGGCATTTCCCCCCGGAAAACGGTTATGGAGAGGCTGTCGGACATATTGCTGCCCGCCGGAAAGCGGAAGCGCATGACCTTGCCGTCCATATGGTAGGAAAGCCTTGCCTCGGAGATCTCCTTGGCGGAAGCGAAGGACGAATAACCATAGGTCTTCAGATGCAGCCACTCCTGATCCACATCCTCGGGGCCAAAGCTTTCGGAGCAGGCAAGGCAGGCGTGGTTGGCGTCCGTCAGCGCGATGGGTGTTTTGAATACGACCCCCATTTCCTCCACCAACGCCTGAAAATCTCCGCTTTCAATATGCCCCGCGATCCGGCTCTGCCAGTCGAACATGGAGTCAAACAGACTTTGCAGCAGCTCAAAGCCCTCACGGGCGGACATATCCGTCAGGCGGATCCTGTCTTCGTGCCAAAGGTACAAACAGTCCGGCCCGTCCTGCTGAACCAGCACGCAGTCCGTAGCATAGGCCAGCCGGGCGCTGCGCAGGACCCTGGGGGACTCCCTGCGGATTTGTACTTCCGGTTCAAAGGATTCCAGCAAATTGGCTATGATCCACATACTAAGCTTCATGTTTTGTCCTTTCCGTCCAATTTTTGGGCGTTTCACATTCTCTTGTTTTTATTTTACCATCGTTTTTCCAAAAAAGAAAGCCTTTTTCCGTAATTTCTCACAATTCCCGGTTTGGTGTTCTCTGCGCCTTTGTACCATTGGAACAAAATTCGTCGTTTTTTTCTCTTTAACCAGTGTGCTCTTGGACCGTATCTTTTCCGTCGTCCCGATGCTACAATGCAGACAGCAAGGCAAGGAACCCCGACGTCTGAATCTATAAAAGGAGTGACCGCAATGAAAATTCCCTTCAGCGAAAAAGAAATGGAAGTTGTAGCCCAGATCCCCGCTTTTGGCGGCGGCACCATCCCCGTGTTCAACTACCCCATCAGCACCACAGAGCTGGCAAAGCGTACATTTATCGACAAAGAGGCTCTCTGGATCCTGAACGGCTCCGAAACCGGCTTCTTCTGCCCCTCCGTGATCCCCGATCACGTGGCCCGGGGCTTTGTCTTTGAGGCCGTTCCCACGCCCCGGGAGAAGTTCGGCGGCAAGGATATGTTCGGTCTGAACTGGAAGTACATTGATGTGGCCGGCGGCTCCATGAGCGAGGGCAAGCTCTTTGACGACGCCAACGACTGGCGGGACTATGTCCACTTCCCCGATATCGACAGCTGGGACTGGGAAGGCAGTGCCGAGATGAACAAGGAATACCTGGCCTCCGGCCCCAAGATTCTGTGGCTGCTGAACGGCTGCTGGTTCGAGCGGCTGATCTCCTTCATGACCTTCGAGGGCGCCGCCATGGCTCTGCTGGACGATGACCAGCTGGACGCCCTCAAGGAGCTGATCCACGAGACCACCTCCCTGTACATGCGCATTGTAGACAAGTGCTGCCAGTACTATGACTTCCCAGGCTTCTGCATCCATGACGACTGGGGCTCCCAGATGGCTCCCTTCTTCTCCGAGGATGTGGCAAGAGAGGTCTTCCTGCCGGAGATGAAGCGGTTCTGCGACCACGTCCATTCCCACGGCAAGTTCATCGACCTGCACTCCTGCGGCAAGGCAGAGTCCCGCTGCGGCGTCTTCGTAGACGCGGGCTTCGACTCCTGGACCCCCATGGCCATGAACGACACCGGCAAACTCTGGGAGACCTACGGCGACAAGATCGTCATCTCTGTGGTCTGCAACGAGCTGGAGCATCCCGAATCCGCCACAGAGGAAGAGCTTCGGGCCGCCGCCCGGTCTTTCGCGGCCAAGTACGCCAGACCCGACCGTCCCTGCGTACTGAGCAGCATGTATTCCAAACCCGGCTATCTGACACCCGCCTTCCGGGAGGAACTGTACCGGGCGTCCCGGATCGCCTGCTGCGGCCAGGAATAAGCAATCGGAAGAGAGAATTAAAGGAGGAACCCTTATGCAGCCCACAAGCAGCAAAAAAGAGATTTGGACCATGGGTACCTATTCGCTGCTGACCCTTTCCATTATGGTCGGCTTCATGTACCTGAACACCTTCGCCACGGAAGTCCTGAAGATCCCCGCCGCCACCCTGGCCACGGCGCTGCTGATCGCCAAGATCTGCGACTTTATTGTCAGCCTCTTCTGCGGCGTTATCGTCGAAAAAGTCAAGCTGGGCAAAAAAGGCAAGAACCAGAGCTGGCTGTACTACGGCCGCTGGATCCTGGCTGTCTCGATCATGCTGGAAGTCGCAAACACCAGCACCGCGCCTATGATCGTCCGCGTTGTGGTTCTGGGCGTCTCTTACGCCGTTCTGAACTGCCTGATGAACATCATCCAGACCGCCTACTACGGCATTGTCGCCGCGGTTGCCGGACCCAACCCCGCCAACCGGAACGCCATGACCATCAACATGATCCGTCAGAACACCGTGGTCATGCTGGTCTGTTCCTTCATCCCCACGCTTGTCACCAAGCTTCCCTTCGGCAGCTGGAACTACTTTATCGTCGCTCTGGTCTTCATGCTCCCCATGCCCTGGGCTTTGGGCAACATTTCCCGGCTGGCAGAGGGCAAGGATCTTCCCGTGGGTCAGGGTCCCGCCGGCGCGCCCCGGGTGTCCATCAAGGACATGCTGGAATCCCTGTTTAAGAATCCCCAGCTGCTGGCCCTGTTCATTTCCTTTACCGTTTTGCAGATCGGTATGTTCATGTATCAGGCCAACTACACCTATTACTGGCTCTACGTCATCGGTGACTTCACCAAGCTGACGCTGGCCACCCTGGCCGCCTCCCTGGTGGGCGTTGTGGCCGCCATGTTCATGCCCAAGCTGGGCACCAAGCTCGGCAAGAAATGGTCCTGTGTCACGGGCTTTGTACTCTTCGGTCTGGGTCTGGTGGGCATAAACCTGATGGGTGCCCAGCACTGGGTATGGTACATCATCTTCATGAGCTTCGGCACCTGCGGCACCTACATCTATTCCTCCTTCTCCGTCACCATGTATCTGGACTGCGGCGAATGGTATCTGAACAAGACCGGCAAGGATATGCGGACCATCGCCATCGGTTTGGCCTCTCCCCCGATGAAGATCGGTATGGCCCTGGGCGGCACCATCGGCCTGTATCTGTTGGGTGCCACCGGCTACGTAGCGGGCTTCACCCCGGACGACGCCTGGATCAAGAGCTTCATGTTCATCTGCTGGATCGTCCCCGCCATCATCTATTTTGTAGCAGCCGCCATCATGGCTTTCTTCTACAGGATCACCGACGAGGAAGCCGCCAGATGCGCCCAGGAGAACGCCGCCAACTTGCAGCAAAAGTAAATCCCATCCTCTGGTAATTTTCCCCCGGGGCAGTTGTCCCGGGGGAATTTTCAGCTTTATTTCAGCTTGAAGGTGTAGTATACTATCAAAAGGTGTATTGCATAGGGGGAATTCCATGAAAATTCTGGTTATCGAAGATGAAAAGCTCCTGGCGGACTCTCTGAAAACGCTTCTGGAGCGGAAGGGCTTTGACGTGGAGTGCGTCTATGACGGCGAGGCCGGGGCGGAATACGCGGAAACCGGCGTTTACGACCTGCTGATCCTGGACGTGATGATGCCCAAAATGAACGGCTACCAGGTAGCCCGGTCCGTCCGGGCCAAGCGCTGCGGGACACCCATCCTGATGCTGACCGCCCGCTCCGGTCTGGAGGACCGTATTGAGGGGCTGAATGCCGGTGCGGATTACTATCTGACCAAACCCTTCGACAGCCGGGAGCTGCTGGCCTGCGTGGGCGCGCTGCTGCGCCGTCAGGGCAGTCAGGTGGACGAGCTGACTCTGGGCAATACGGCGCTGGATCTTGGCACCTGCAATCTGATGTGCGGCAGCCGGTCTGTGCGGCTGTCCGCCAAGGAATTTGACGTCATGCGCTATCTCTTCCAGGCCAGAGGCTCCATTGTCTCCAAGGAGAGCATTCTCTCCCGGGTCTGGGGCTTTGATTCCGACGCGGTGGAAAACAATGTGGAGGTCTATATCGGCTTCCTGCGGAAAAAGCTGAAATCCATCGGCTCCAATGTGACCATTCAGTCCATCCGCCGCCTGGGCTACCAGCTGGAGGTGACGGAAGCATGCTGAAAAAGCTTCGGGTACGGTTTGTCTGCGTCATCATGGTCATCGTCACCGTCATGCTCTGCTCCATCTTTGGCCTTTTGTACTACGCCACCCAGAAGGGTCTCCAGGAGGAAAGCATTTCCATGATGGAGTCTGTCGCCGCCAATCCCTTTCAGCTGGGCCGCCCCAACGCCGTGGGCAGCGAGGTCAGGCTTCCCTATTTCATGGTCAAAATCGGTGCCGCGGGAGAAGTCACCGCCATCGTCGGCGGCTATTACGACCTGTCCGACGAGGTCTTTCTCCGGGCACTGACGGAGGCCGTGGTGCAGAAGAGCGCCCGCACCGGCATTATTCCCGAATACAATCTCCGATTCCTGAAGGTCAAGTCTCCCCTGTCCGAAACCCTGGTGTTCGCGGACATCACCAGTGAAAAAGCCGCCCTTTCCAGCCTCGCGAAAACCTGCGCCGGGCTGGGCGGACTGTGTCTGGCGCTTTTCCTGGGCATCTCCGTGCTGCTGGCCCGGTGGATGGTGCGCCCGGTGGAAAAAGCCTGGGACCAGCAGCGGCAGTTCGTGGCTGATGCCTCTCACGAGCTGAAAACGCCCCTGACGGTCATTATGACCAACGCGGAACTTTTGCAGATGCCGGAGGGAGACCCGGCGGACAAGCGCCGCTGCACAGACAGCATCCTGACCATGTCCCATCAGATGCGCAGTCTCGTGGAGCACCTTCTGGAGCTGGCCCGGTCCGACAACGGTCAGTCAAAAATGGTTCTCGAGAAGGTGGACCTGTCCGCCCTGGCCGAGGACGCGCTGCTTCCCTTTGAGGCGGTGTTCTTTGAAGCCGGGCTGACCCTGGAATCGCAAATTGCCCCGGGCATTACCCTTACCGGCAGCCGCCAGTATCTGGGCCAGCTGCTGGACATTCTGCTGGACAACGCCCGGAAGTACGCCGCCGGCGGCACAGTCCGGGTCACGCTTGAAAAAACGCGCCACCGCCGCTGCTGCCTCAGCGTTTCCAACGAAGCGGCGGAAATGCGCAAAGAGGATCTGCAAAATATCTTCAAACGCTTCTACCGTATGGATGCCGCCCGCAGCCGGGACGGCAGCTTCGGTCTGGGCCTCTCCATCGCCGAAAACATCGTCACCGCCCACGGCGGCAGGATTCACGCCGACTACGCGGATGGCCGGATCACCTTTACGGCAGAGCTTCCGGCGGACGAATGAAGCGCCCGGTCAATACTTGAAGCTTTCTTTAATATTTTACCGAAATTCTTGACATTTTTCAGAAATAATGGTATGGTGAAATCACTTCAAATAAGGAAAGGACGCGAATTTATGAAGAAATTTGCCGCGCTTATCTGCGCGCTTGCACTTGTGCTTTCTCTGGCCGCCTGCTCCAAGGCGGAGGGACCCACCGCCGCGCCGGAGACCCAGAGCCCGGAGACGACCCAGGAAACAACCGCACCGGAAACCACCGAAGAGGCTCCCGTTGTAACGGCAAAGCCCCTGTACAGTGAGATTCTGGACAACTACTTTGACGCCCTGCTCCAGGGACTGGAGCCTAACGACTATATGGACCGGGGTCTGAACTATCTGCCCGGTATCGTCAAGGACATCAATGAGGTAGGCTACTGCCTGGAGGACCTGGACGGCGACGGCAACTCCGAGCTGATGATCGGTTCTGTCAGCGACAACCTGATCTACGCCATGTATACCATGAAAAACGAGGAGGAAGTGCAGCTCATCGACGCCGGCGAGCGGAACACCTTCCAGCTGACCTCTGACGGCCTGTTCCTGAACCGGGGCAGTAATGGTGCCGCCAGCAGCGGCTACAATCTGTACGCTTTCCAGGACGGCGAACTGAAATTCCAGGATGCCCTGGTGTTTGATGCGGGCCGGGATGAACAGAACCCCTGGTTCTATTGCACCACGGAAACCTGGGACGCCGACTCCATGACCCCGCTGGAAACCGCCAACGCGGAAAGCCTGGTAGAGGATCTGGAGGCCAGTGTGGTTCCCATTGCTTTCGTCCCCTTCGCACAGTATACGACCTGAGAGAATTTGCAAGGCGCTGCCGTCCGGCAGCGCCTCTTTTTGATCCGCGCGGCGGGTATTGGCCCCCGCACGCAAAAAAATTTGCCGGAAGCTATTGACAAATGCAGACCGGTATGATAGGATATTGACGTCAGTTAGCCATAGCTAACCGTAAGAGTCATCTGCTCGTTTGGCAAGATTTTCTTTCAGGTTATTGGTTCGTGGAAACGAACCGTTGGTCTGGGCCTGCCGTCCTCCTATCCGGCGGGTTTCAGGGCATGCAGCTGTCAAAGAAATGGTCCCCAAATAATCGGCGTTATTTTGGGGCACTGCCGAATACCTCCCCTTCTCCCAGACGCGGCCGCTGTTTTGACGAGCGGCCGCGTCAAATTTCTGCGCAAATTCAGCGGCAAGTCATCACACGGCGCGATTTTACGATTTCCGGAAAGGGAAGCCGTAAAATCGCGCCGTGCGGAATTGCGCTGTCTTTAAGTTGGAATGGTCTTACAGCTCCACGTCCATCTTGGCGATGACGGCGGCGCAGCGGGGGCAGAGGCCCTCGGCGTTGGCGTTCATGGAATGCATCCAGCAGCGGGGGCACTTGGTCCCCTTGGCTTCGGATACGCCCACGGTCAGCTGGGGGAAGTTCACACCGGTTCCAACCTCAGCGCCCGCCTCAGGGGCAGCCCAGACACAGTCGGAGACGATGCAGATTTCGGCCAGGTTCAGGCCCTCGCAAGCCTGCTTCAGAGCTTCGTCAGCGGTGTCCAGGGTTACATGGGCCTCCAGGGCCTTGCCGATGCGCTTTTCGGCACGAGCCTTTTCCAGAACGCCGTTGACGTCCTGACGCAGCTTCATGACGGTGTCCCAGCGGGCCATAGCGGCCTCGTCCAGGCAGTAGGCATCAAAGGACTCGGGCATTTGGTTCAGGAGCACGTTCCGGCCGTCGTCAGAGGAACGATGGGGCATGGACTGCCAGATTTCGTCGCAGGTAAAGGCCAGGATGGGGGCAAAGACCTTCGCCATGGCGTCCAGGATCAGGAAGAGGGCAGTCTGGGCGGAGCGGCGGCGCAGGCCGTTCTTCTCCTCGCAGTACAGCCGGTCCTTCAGAATGTCCAGATAGAAGCTGGACAGCTCCACCACGCAGAAATCGTTGATGGCATGGGAAACCATGTGGAACTCATACACATTGTAGGCCCTTCTGCATTCCTTCACCAGAGCGTCCAGCTTGGTCAGGGCCCACTTGTCCAGCTCCTCCATATCCTCGGGAGCCACCAGATTATCGGGGTCGAACTCGTTCAGGTTGCCCAGGCAGTACCGGGCGGTGTTGCGGAACTTCAGATAGTTCTGGGCGATCTGCTTGAATATCTCCTTGGAGCAGCGGACATCCGCGTGATAGTCAGAGAAAGCGGCCCACAGGCGGACGATATCCGCGCCGAATTCCTTGATCAGGTCGGCAGGGTCCACGCCGTTGCCCAGAGACTTGTGCATGGCACGTCCCTGGCCGTCCACGGTCCAGCCGTGGGTCAGCACCTGCTTGAAGGGCGCGCCCTGGTCCAGAGCGCCCACGGAAGTCAGCAGAGAGGACTGGAACCAGCCGCGATACTGATCGGCACCCTCCAGGTATACATCCGCGGGCCACAGCTCGGGATCGCGGTGCATCAGAGAGGCGTAGTGGGTGGAGCCAGAGTCAAACCAGCAGTCCAGGGTGTCCTTTTCCTTGGTGAAGTCCTTGCCGCCACAGTGGGGGCAGGTAAAGCCCTCGGGGGCCAGCTCCATGGCGTCCTTCTCGAACCAGATGTTGGAGCCGTACTCATCAAACAGCTTGGAGAGCTTCTCAATGGACTCCGGGGTGGACACAGGCTTGCCGCAGCTCTTGCAGTAGAACACGGGAATGGGCAGACCCCAACGGCGCTGACGGGAGATGCACCAGTCGGCCCGCTCCCGGATCATGCTGGTCATGCGGTCCTGGCCCCAGGCAGGATACCACTGGACGTTCTCAATGGCCTTGATGGCCTGGTCCTTGAAGGACTCCACGGAGCAGAACCACTGAGGGGTAGCCCGGAAGATAACGGGCTTCTTGCAGCGGTCATGATGGGGGTAGGAGTGGACGATCTCCTCGGAGGCGAACAGCGCGCCGGACTGCCGCATATCCTCCAGGATGATGGGATTGGATTCCTCGGTCTTCATTCCGGCGTACTTCCCGGCATAATCGGTGTGACGGCCGTAATCGTCCACCGGCACCACCAGCTCCATGCCGTAGCGCATACAGGTCTGGTAGTCGTCCGCGCCGAAGCCGGGGGCTGTGTGGACGCAGCCCGTGCCGGAATCCATGGTGACGTACTCGGCGTTCACCAGGCGGGAGGTCTTATCCATAAAGGGATGCTGGGCCAGCATATTCTCAAAGAAGGAGCCGGGATAGGAGGCCAGAACCTCATAATTCTCAAAGCCGCCGATATGCATCACCTTGTCCATCAGGGCTTCCGCCATGATATAGGTCTCGCCGTTGTCGGCCTTGACCAGCACGTAGCTGTCTCTGGGGTGCAGGCAGATGGCCAGATTGCCGGGCAGGGTCCAGATGGTGGTGGTCCAGATGACGAAATAGGTCTTGGAAAGGTCAAACTGGCTGAGCTTGCCCAGGTCGTCCTTCATGGGGAACTTGACGTAGACGGTGGTACAGGGATCGTCCTTGTACTCGATATCGGCCTCGGCCACGGCGGTGACGCAGTAGGGGCACCAGGTCACGGGCTTCAGGCCTTTGTAGATATAGCCCTTGTCGAACATCCGGCCAAAGATCTTGACCTCCTGGGCCTCAAAGTGCTTGTCCATGGTGCGGTAGGGATGCTCCCAGTCGCCCACAACACCCAGGCGCTTGAAGCCGCCCATCTGCTTCTGGATAAAGTCCTCGGCGAACTCGGCGCAGGCTTTCCGGAACTCGGGCACGGACATATCCTTGTTCAGCTTCTTCTTGGAAGTCTCGATGGCCCGCTCAATGGGCAGGCCGTGGTTGTCCCAGCCGGGGACATAGGGGGTGTAGTAGCCCATCATGGCATGGCTGCGGGTGATGAAGTCCTTCAGGGTCTTGTTCAGGGCGTGGCCCATGTGGATATAGCCGTTGGAGAAGGGAGGGCCGTCGTGCAGCACAAAGCGGGGCTTACCGGCGTTCTTCTTCAGCATTTCGTTGTAAAGGTCCAGGTTCTGCCAGTGCTCCAGCATACCCGGCTCCCGGGCAGGAAGACCGGCCTTCATGGGGAAGTCGGTCTTTGGTGTGATGATGGTGTTTTTGTAATCCATTGGAATAACCTCCGTTTCGTAATCTCAAGCTGATTCATAATTTGCGGTCTTGGAAATGAATTGACAATTGACAATTGACAGTTGACAATTCCGGAATTTTCTTCAGAATGTTTCAATTTATCCCGAAGGGACACCATAATTGTCAATTGTACATTGTCAATTGTCAATTAAAAAGCCTTTGTCTCCCAAAATAAGAGACAAAGGCTTTGATTTCCTCTGCGGTACCACTCTCGTTCCGTGCATTCACACGGCACTCGTTTCCGCGGTATCGGGCGGACCCGGCGCGGTCTACTGCCCTTTTGAAAAGGGGTTCGGCGCGCTGCTCTGAGGGGATAAGCATCCCGGGCCTTTGCCGCCTTGCACCAACCGGCGGCTCTCTGAAAAGGCTGTCGAAATGCTCCTGTCCTCGTCCTTGCGTTGGGGATATTGTCCGTTCTCCGGAACCGGTCAACCGGCCGGTTTCCGGCCCATTACTTATGGGTGGGATCGTAATTCCGGCCGAATTGCAGATTCAGGTTGGCAAACCGGCTGGTGGTGGTGTCGGCGACGGGGTGCCTGGGCTCTGCCTTGGGGGCAGTATCCTCGGTGGAACCCACCAGAGCCTCCACATTGTGGGCGATCTCATCGGCAACGCTGCCGCTGTCATAGCGCATGGCTTCCGCCGCGGGAGCGGCAGGCTTGGCGGCGGGGGCAGCGCCCTTGATCCGCTCCAGGGCCTGGATGCAGGCACGCATCTGTTCCTGAATCTCGGCAATCTTGGCGTTGGCAGCCTTCCGGGCCTCTTCCACACGGGCGTTCTCGGCGGCGATCAGAGCCTCCGTATTGGCGCTGGGCACAGCAGGGGCGGCCGCGGGCGCGGCGGGAACGGCAGCGGCCTTGGCAGCAGCCTCCTTCAGCATCCGGTCGCACTTGGCCTTGGTCTCCAGAAGCATCTTATCGGCAGCAGCCTTGGCGTCGGCAGAGGCGTTCTTCGCCTCCACGCCGTTCCTGCGGTACTCTTCCAGCTTGGTGGCCAGCACGCGCATCTTGCTCTTCAGCAGGGCGTTTTCCTTGTACAGCGTTACGTAATCTTCGGTCAGAGGCTCCAGGAATTCATCCACCTGCTGCATATTGTAGCCGCCGAAGGAAGCCTTGCTGAAGGACACCTGATCGATTTGCTGCGGAGTGATCATATCTGTATCTCCTTCCTGTGATCTGTAAAGGGTTCGTTAAATGTAGTTTTCAACCTCTGCCTGGAGGGTTTCCAGGTCTCCGGAAATCTCCATGTTGTGGGGGCAGAAGAGATAAGCGGACTGGGCGATCTTCTTCACGTCGCCGTCCAGGGCATAGACGCAGCCGGACAGGAAGTCCACCACCCGGCGGGCCATGGCCTTGTCCACGTTCTCCATATTGACAATGACGGCCTTGCGGTTGCGCAGGTCATCGGCAGCCTTGGAGGTATCGTTGAAGCTGCCCGGACGGAACAGCACGACCTCCTGCTTGTTGGCGGAGGATCCGGTGTGCAGCACAGGGCCGTTGAAGCCCGTGGAGCTGCCCAGAGAAGCGGACCCGGAACCGGATGCAGAAATGGAGCCGAAGCCGAAGTCGCTATTGTCCTCGTCCTCCTCCGGCTCATCTTCTGCCGGGGCAGCGGGGCGGGAACGGCGGGCAGGCGCGCTGCGGCGGGCAGGCTTTGCCTCCTCCTCTTCATAATCGTCATCGGCGTACTCTTCGTCTTCGTCGTAATCATCGTAATCGTCGTCGGAATAGGGCGCGGCAAACCTTTTCACGTTATCCCAAAGGCTCATTTCTGTTTTTCCTCCTGTATATTTACATCTTCTGATGAGCGGTGGTGTAATCTCTGGCTCCGAAAATAGCGGTGCCTATGCGAACCATGGTGCTGCCCGCGGCGACGGCGTCTGCAAAGTCGCCGGACATGCCCATAGATAAACAGTCTACCGAAACATTATCCTTCTTTTTTGCCCGTATGTCAACATATATTTGCCGCATTTTAAGAAAAAATTTTAAATTATCCCCCGGATTCCGGGCAATTGGGGGAATTGCCATAAGTCCACGGAGCCGGATGTTGGGAAAACTGTCAACTTTGTCCACCAGCGGCAATATTTCCCCTGCCCCAAATCCGGACTTTGCCGCCTCCTGCCCAATGTTGATTTCCAGAAGAATGTCCTGCATAATCCCCTGGCGCTGGGCTTCTTTGGAAATTGCGGTGAGCAAATGTTCGGAATCCACGCTCTGGATCAGGTCCACCTTTCCCACCACCTGGCGGACCTTATTGGTCTGCAAATGGCCGATGAAATGGATCTTGGCCCCTTCATAGGCGTTCTCCGCCAGCTTGGCGGTCAGCTCCTGGACCCGATTTTCCCCGCAGACCCGGACGCCCGCCCGGATGGCTTCCCGCACCGCCTGGGCGTCGTTCATTTTTGTAGCGGCGCAGAGGGTGATCTCCCCCGGGTCCCGGCCCGCAGCCCGGGCGGCTTCGGCGATTTCCGCCAGAACAGTTTCCACATTTTCTCCAATAGACATATTTTTTCCTTTCTGTATACGGCAAAAGGCGGCGGATCGCTCCGCCGCCTGATTTTCCGGAGCGGAAAGCAGTACGCCTTATACGCTGGGCGCAGCCGCTTTCAATGGCCGGATGGGCGCAAGGGTGGAAATGGCATGCTTGTAGATCATCTGCTGCTTCCCGTCAGTCACCAGCACCACCACAAAGCTGTCAAACCCCGTTATGGTCCCCCGGAGCTGGAAGCCGTTCATCAGGAACAGTGTCACAGGGACCTTGTCCCGGCGAACCTCCCTGAGAATGGCATCCTGTAAATTCATGGTTTCGTTCATATGTATACCCGCTTTCTTGTTCATTTTTGGAGTACGCATATGCTAGCACGATTCAGTTGTCGATTTCCCGCAGAAGCTGTCGGGCAGACTGGAAAATCTCCTCGCCCGCGGTCCGCTCTCCCCGGACAAGCCAGTGCATGGCCTTGTTCCGGCGGAACCAGGTCAGCTGCCGCTTGGCGTAGCGGCGGGAGGACTGCCGGACCTGATCCGCGGCGGCCTCCACGGTCTCCCGGCCCGCCAGAGCGTCCGCAAATTCCTTATACCCAATGGCCTGCATGGCCGTGGCCGTTTCGGGAACGCCGGAAGAGAGCAGCCCCCAGATCTCCTCCAAAAGGCCCATTTCCAGCATTTTTGTCACCCGCAGATTGATGCGGTCGTAGAGCTGCCGCCGGTTTTCAAAGTCCAGCCCCAACCAGACAGGGCTGAATTTCGGCGGGATGGCCTGGGTCCGGCGGTTATGTTCCGTAATGGTCTCCCCGGTTTCCAGATAGACCTCCAACGCCCGCAGCAGCCGCTTCCGGTCGTGAATGCGGTCCGCCGCCTCCGGGTCCACGGTGCGAAGCCACTTGGCCATGGCCTCCAGCCCTTCCGCATCCGCCTGGGCTTCCAGGCGCTCCCGGACGCCGGTGGAGGGAAAAGGGGCGAAGTCGTTGCCCCGGATGAGAGAATCCATATACAGCCCCGTGCCGCCGGCGATAATGGCGGTCTTGCCCCGGGAGACAATATTCTCCACGATTGGGGCCGCCGCGGCACAGTAGCGGCTGACGGAATAGTCCTCTTCCGGGTCCGCCACATCGATCATATGGTGGGGAATGCCCTGCATTTCTTCCGCCGTAGGCTTGGCGGTGCCGATATCCATACGCCGGTAAACCTGCATGGAGTCGCAGGAGACCACCTCGCCATTCAATTCCTTCGCCAGCTCCACCGCCAGCGCGGTTTTCCCGGAGGCGGTAGGGCCAGCAAGACAGATAATTGGGTTCATAGGCATTCTCCTCGTGATTCAATGGACAATTGACAATGAACAATTGACAATTGTGGTGTCCCTTCGGGACAATTTTGAATTTTCCGTACAGAGTCCGTAAAGACGCAAACGCCCGGATGACCACCTAATTGTCAATTGTCAACTGTCAATTGTCAATTCTTTTCACGTTCTCTTGAACTGCCGCTCCAGATTCTTTTTGCTCAGTGATACGCAGATGGGTCTGCCGTGGGGGCAGTATTTCAGCGTTTCGTCAGACATGACCGCTTTGGCAACAGCCATCAGTTCTTTTTCATCGTTGACCCACCCGGCCTTGATGGCGGCCTTACAGGCTACGGTGTGGAGCATTTCGTCCCGGACCGTGTCGGCTTCCGTGACCCGGCCCCGGAGCAGGTCCTCCGCCAGGGTCTCCACAGTCTCAGCGGCATCATCCGGGCTTAAGTCCATGGGGATCTGCCGCAGCAGCAGGGTATTTCCCCCGAATTCTTCCAGAGAAAAGCCCAGCGTCTCCATCATATCCCCATGGCTCATGACCTCCGCGGCGGCTTTGGGGTTCAGGCGCACCGGGATGGGCGTCAGCAGGGTCTGACCGATAATGGCCTCCTGGTTGGCTTTCAGCTTGTTGAACAGGATCCGCTCGTGGGCGGCGTGCTTGTCGATGAGGAACGCCTCGTCCCCCTGCTCGATCAGGATATAGGTCCGGTACAGCTCGCCAACCAGCCGCCAAGGGATCTCCTTGGGCATATCCAGCACGGTCTGTTCCGGTTCCTCTATGGGTTCCGGCGTTTTGTCCGGAAGCCGCTTTTCCCCGGGCAGCTCCGGCAGAGGCTGGGGTCCCGTCTGCCGCGTGGGCGCGGGCGGACTGGGCGGCGTGGCCGGCGCCGCGGTGGGCAGGATCACCTGGGAGCGCAGGGGCGCCCGTTCCGGTATCTTCGCCGCGGCGGCTCTGGCGGCGGCGGGGTCCGGCTTTGGCGCGGACTGCACCGCCTGGGAAAAGGCCCTGTAGTCCTGGGCGGACATGGTCTGGAAAAAGTCCTTTTTGGGGGCGGCAGCCGCCGTTTTCTCCGGCGCTTTCTCCGGAAATACGGTAGTGCCATTCTGGGAGAACCGGATCTGGGGCCGGTCCGGGGTCCTGTTCAAGGCCCCCAGGACCCCATAGTGTACGCAGTCAAAGACCGCCTTCTCATTCAGGAACTTCACTTCCGTCTTGGCCGGGTGGACGTTCACATCCACCGCCGTGGGCGGCAACTCCAGGCACAGCACGCAGGTGGGGAATTTGCCCACCATAAGCTGGTTCCGATAAGCTTCCTCCAGCGCCGTGACCAGCAGCCTGGATTTCACGGGCCGGTGATTCACAAAAAAGGTCTGCAAATTCCGGCTGGGCCTGGCGTCTGTGGGCTTGGAGACGAAGCCCGTCACATGGTATTTTTCCCACACGCTGTCCACAGGGATCATGGAGCCAAAGTCCCGGCCATAGACGCAGTACACTGCCGCCTGCAAACCGCCGGTACCCGGGGTAGACAGCACAGTCTTACCGTCCCGGATCAGGGAGATGGCCACATCCGGATGGGCCAGTGCCTGCAGCTGCACGGCCCCCGCCACCCGGGAGCCCTCCACCGTATCGGCTTTCATGAACTTCATGCGGGCGGGGGTGTTGTAGAACAGGTCCCGGATGATGATGGTGGTGCCGTCCGGGCAGCCCGCCTCGTTTTCCTCTGTCACGGCCCCGGCCTCCAGGTGGAGGCTGACGCCTGTTAAGGAATCCGGGGTCTTGGTCAGCAGGTCAATACGGCTGACGGAGGAAATGGCGGCCAGAGCCTCCCCCCGGAAGCCCATGGTCCCGATGGCGTTCAGGTCCTCGGCGCAGCGGAGCTTGGAGGTGGCGTGGCGCAGAAAGGCCATGCGGGCGTCCTCCGCGGTCATGCCGCAGCCGTTGTCCGTCACCCGCAGAAAAGTCATGCCGCCGTCCCGGATCTCAATGGTCACCTTGGTGGCCCCGGCGTCCACGGCGTTCTCCAGCAGCTCCTTGGCCACGGAGGCAGGCCGCTCCACCACCTCACCGGCGGCGATCAGATTGGCAATATGAGGGGATAATTGGATGATTTTTGGCATAGCGTTACCTCAGAAGGTTCAGGGAATACAGGTTGATAAGGCCGTGCATGACCATAGGGCCGTAAATGCTGCCGCTTTTTACATAGCACCAGCCCAGCCACAGCCCGGCGGGCAGATATTGGAAAAAAGCCAATACCAGCTGCAAGGGGGTATACACGCCGATGTAGGAGACAATGTGCACGGCGGAGAAGGCCGCCATGGAGATGAGATATGCCGCCCAGGGGGCCGTGGCGTAGATATTCCGGAAAACAAGTCCCCGGTAGACGCATTCCTCCGCCACGGGGGCCAGAATGCCCGTGCCCAGCAGCATGAGATAGTAGCTTCCATGGGTCATGGACACAATGGAGGCGTCATTCCGGTTCACAAATCCCGGGTCCAGCTGCCGGATGGCCCAGTTCACAGCCAGAGTGCTGAGCCAGTAGGCCACCAGCGCCAGAACGATGGCCTGCCCAAAGAGAATGGGGTGGGCCTTGACGCTCTTCCAGGACCCGGCCAGAAACCGGTGATAGATCCACAGGGAGGCCAGAAAATTAATAAGGAAAAAGGTAAAATTGACCTCTGCCGCCGACACGGGCTTTTTCAGCAGCCCGTTCACCGCCGTCAGAATACTGGGCAGAAGCAGTAGCTGGAAGCCAAACCAGCCGAAGCCCACAATGGTCTCATCCCGGCGAGGGATGGGAGAGGAGAGGGATGTTTTTGCCATGTTGATCGTTCCAATCTTTGGTTGTATGCAAATTGGTGTTTGACAGAGTGCCCCCTTGGCTCCCCCTCTGGGGGAGCTGGCGTGCGCAGCACGACTGAGAGGGTGCCCGTGCGGAATCCGCATGAAGGCCTCAGCATCGCAGCCCTCTCAGTCACGGCGTTTCCGCCGTGACAGCTCTCCCATAGGGAGAGCCAAGAGCGTTCTGCGCTGGTACGCCACCCACCAATTTGCGGAATTCACGCATCCAGCATTTTCCGCAGCCGGTACAGCTGATTCATAGCCTCGATGGGCGTCAGGGTCTCCACCTGGATGGCTTTCAGGGCATCGCAGACACGGTTGGCGGACAGGTCCAGCAGGCTGACCTGGTCGTCCTCCTCCCGCTTGGGTGCAGGGGCATACTGGGGGCCTTCCGTCTCCAGCTCGGCAAGAATTTCTCTTGCCCGGGTGATGACGCTGTTCGGCAGGCCCGCCAATTTTGCGACCTCGATGCCGTAGCTGTCGTCCGTGGCTCCGGGGACGATCTTCCGCAGGAAAATCATCTGGTCCCCCCGCTTTTTCACGGCGATATTATAGTTCTTCACGTTGGGCAGCTTGCTCTCCATGGTGGAAAGCTCGTGGTAGTGAGTGGCAAACAGGGTTTTAGCCCCCAGCTTTTTGGGGCTGGCGGCAAATTCCAGCACCGCCCGGGCAATGCTCATGCCGTCATAGGTCGAGGTGCCCCGGCCGATCTCGTCCAGAATGAGCAGGCTCCGGGAGGTGGCGTATTTCAGGATATTGGCGACCTCCGTCATCTCCACCATGAAGGTGGACTGGCCGGAGGCCAGATCGTCGCTGGCGCCGATCCGCGTGAACACCCGGTCAACCAGGCCGATGCGGGCGGCCCGGGCGGGCACAAAGGAGCCCATCTGGGCCATGAGTACGATCAGCGCCACCTGGCGCATATAAGTGGATTTACCGGCCATATTGGGGCCAGTGATAATGGCCACCTGGTTGTCCTTCCCGCCGAGGGACGTGTCGTTGGGCACAAAGAGGGTGTCCCGCAGCATGGCCTCCACCACGGGATGACGGCCGTCGGTAATGGAGATCTCCGGCCCCAGGCTGATCTCCGGGCGGCAGTAGCCCCGCTGCACCGCCACGGCGGCCAGAGAGCACAATGTATCCGCCGCCGCCACGGCAGAGGCGGACTCCTGGACCCGGGCGGCCTGCCTGGCCAGTTCCTCCCGCAGAGCCGTAAAAATCTGATATTCCAGAGCGGTCAGCCGGTCCTTGGCGGTAAGCACCTGGTTTTCCAGCTCCTTCAGCTCCTGGGTGATGTAACGCTCACAGTTGGCAAGGGTCTGCTTGCGGATGTAATTGGCAGGCACCTGGTCCATAAAGGACTTGGATACCTCAATATAATAGCCGAACACCCGGTTAAAGCCGACTTTCAGAGTGCGGATGCCGGTCTTCTCCCGCTCGCTTGCCTCAATGGCCGCGATGGTGCCGGAGCCGCCGTCCATGATGTCCCGGAGCTTATCCGCGTCGGCGTTTGCGCCCTTGCGGATCATGCCGCCCTCCCGGACGGTCAGAGGGGGATCGTCCACGATGGTATTCTCAATTTTATCCGCGCAGTCCGCCAGCGGATCGATCGCGGCGGAGAGCTTTTGCAGCAGGGGGCTTCCCATGCCGCCAAGCAGTTGCTTTACCTGGGGCAGGGCCCGCAGCCCCCTGGCAAAGGCCAGCAGATCCCGGCAGTTGACGGTGCCGGTGACAATCCGGGTCATGACCCGTTCCAGGTCCGTCACATCCTTCAGTGCCTCTTCCAGCTCCCCCCGGGCAATGGGGTCCTCTACCAGCGCCTCCACGGCGGCGTGCCGCCGGGTGATCTCCGCCGGGTCCAGCAGGGGCTTTTCCAGCCAGGAGCGGATCATCCGCCCGCCCATGGCCGTATGGGTCTTGTCCAGCACCCACAGAAGGGTGCCCTTTTTCTCCTTGGAGCGCATGGTCTCCGTCAGCTCCAGGTTCCGCCGGGCGTCCAGGTCCAGCTCCATGAAGCGGCCGGTGGTATAGTATTGCAGCTCCCGGATGTGTTTCAGGTCGTTTTTCTGCAATGTCAGAAGAGTCTGCAAAAGGGTTCCGCTGGCAGTCAGGGCCGCTGAGAAGGAGGAAAGTCCCAGCTCCTCAACGGATTTTCCGAAATGTCCCTCCAGACAGGCGCAGGCCTTCTCAAAATCGAAGTCCTCCGCCTTTCCCTCGTCCACGCAGCAATTCAGGCGGCGGAACAGGGCGTCCGAAATGGCTTCTTCCTCCACCCCCTGGCCAAAGCGCAGCACCTCGCTGGGGGCAAAACGGCCCAGTTCGGAGGCAACGGACCTGGGATCCGCGCAGGTAGTGGCAAAGAAAGCGCCGGTGGACAGGTCGCAGAAAGCCAGACCATACTGGCCGCTCTGGCCGTAAATGCAGCCCATGTAGTTGTTTTTGCTCTCCTCCAGCATACAGCTTTCGGTAACGGTGCCGGGAGTGATGATCCGGGTAATGTCCCGCTCCACCAACCCCTTGGCCAGGGCCGGGTCCTCCATCTGTTCGCAGATGGCGACCTTATAGCCCTTCTGCACCAGCCGCGCAATATAGGCATCCACGCTATGGTAGGGCACGCCGCACATGGGGGTCTGCTCCTCCTTGGGCTTGCTGCGGTCCCGGCTGGTCAGGGTCAGGTCCAGCTCCCGGGCCGCCAGCCTGGCGTCCTCGTTGAACATCTCGTAGAAGTCGCCCAGGCGGAAAAACAGAATGCAGTCCTTATTCCGGGCCTTCATCTCCTGATATTGCCGCTGCATGGGCGTCAGTTCTTCTTTTGCCATAATTGCTTCCTTTTCTATGTCGTTTTGTGTTTGGTAAGTCGAAGGGAGACAAATTGACAGTTGACAATGGACAATTGACAATTATGGTGTCCCTTCGGGACGAATTTAAATAATTTCAATTATTTCCGGAGGAAATTCCTCAATTGTCAACTGTCAATGCGAATCAATAGTTGAAATTGAAAAAGTAGTTGAAAAACGATGCAATATAGCCGAGAATGTAAGGTGTGAAACAAACAAATCTCATCATGCTATATT